>JBKGZE010000323.1:0-3579 GCA_046545735.1 Gemmatimonadota bacterium
TCTCGGGATCGCCTGGCTCCTCCCGCCAGCGCGGCCCCAGGTAGCGGTCGTAGAGCTCGTCCATGTCCCGGGAGATCCACGACGGCAGGTGGACGCCGTTGGTCACGTGGCCGATGGGCACCTCGCGCTGCGGGAGTCCGGGCCACAGCCCCTTCCACATGCTCCGGCTCACCGTGCCATGGAGGCGGCTGACGCCGTTGCTCACCGCGGAGAGCCGGAGCGCCAGGACGGTCATGCTGAACGGCTCGCCCAGGTGGGCCACGCCGAGACCCAGGAACCGGTCGAACGGGATGCCGAGCGACCGCGCGTACTCGCCCAGGTAGCGCTGCACCAGCTCGGCCGGGAACGCGTCGTGCCCCGCCGGCACGGGCGTGTGGGTGGTGAACACCGTGCCGGCGGAAGCGGCTTCCCGCGCCGCGTCGAACTCGAGCCCGTGTGCGGCCATGGCCCGACGCGTCCGCTCGAGTGCCGCGAAGGCCGAGTGCCCCTCGTTCATGTGCAGGATCGGAGGCTCCAGCCCGAGCGTCGCCAGCGCCCGTATCCCGCCGATCCCCAAGAGCACCTCCTGCCGGAGCCGGAGCTCCAGGTCGCCTCCGTAGAGGCGGTCGGTGATGTTGCGATCCTCCGGGCCGTTGTCCGGGATGTTCGTGTCGAGGAGGAAGAGGGGCACCCGCCCGACCTGGGCGCGCCAGATGTGCGCGTGCACCTTCCGGCCGGGGTGCGGCACGGAGATCCGGAGCGGCCGGCCGTCCCGCTCCTCCCGGCGGATGGGGAGCGCCTCGAAGTCGTGCTCATGATAGAGCTCCTGCTGCCAGCCGGCCTGCGTGAGCTGCTGGTGGAAGTACCCCTCCTGGTACAGGAGTCCGACGCCGACCAGGGGGAGCCCCAGGTCGCTGGCGCCCTTGAGATGGTCGCCCGCCAGCACCCCGAGCCCGCCGGAGAAGATCGGCAGGCACTCGGTGATCCCGAACTCGGCGGAGAAGTACGCCACGAGCGGCCCGGCCTGCGCCCCGTGCAGCCGCCGGAACCACGTGGATGACGCCGCCTCGTAACCCTCGAGCTCCCGGGCGACAGCGTCCAGGTGCGCCAGGAAGGCCTCATCGGTGGCGGCCTCTTCCAGCCGCTCCTGGGCGACGTCATCGAGCAGCCGCACCGGGTTGTGGTCCACCTGCTCCCACAGCTCCGCGTCCAGCCGCCGGAAGAGCGCGATGGCCTTGTGGTTCCACGACCAGTAGAGGTTGTGCGCGATGGTGCGCAGCGGCGCCAGGGTTTCGGGCAGCCGTGCGCGGACGCGGAAGGTGCCGATCGGTCGCATGGGCTCGTGTGTGGCCGGGGCGGCCGGGGCCGACCCGCAGGAAACATGAAAACGGATGGACCCGGCGACCACGCCGGGTCCGGCACGCATCACGAAGTCGGCCCGACCTCCTGGCCGAGCCAGGCACGGGCGACCTCCTGCCCGGGGTCCATGCCCTGGGCGCCCAGCAGGAGAACCAGGTCGCCGTCCTGGGCTACGGCCAGCACATCGCGGACCGCGGCGTCCAGACGCTCCCGGATCTCGAAGACGACGCCGTGCGCCCGCAGCGCGTCCGTCACCGCCGACAGCTCCCGGTCCTCCACCTGGTTCCGCTCGTCGGCGGCCTCCTCGCTCCGGGTCACCACCATGCGACCCGAGGGCACGGATCGGGACCAGATCGCCAGCGCCTCCGCCGTGTGCCGGTTCACCCGCTCCCCCCGCTGCCCGCGGACCGCGAACGCCACGTGCACGCGTCGCGGCTCGAACCGCTCGACCACCTGGAAGAGAGCGCTGATGCTGTCGGGATGCCCCACCGTGTCATCGAGGACGATGAACCGACCCTGGTGGATCAGCTGCAGCCGCCGGGGCTGACGGGGCAGCCCCGCCAGCGCGGCGCCGATCGCCTCCGGGCCCACTCCGAGGCAGAGCGCGGCCGTCGCAGCCAGCGCGGCGTTCGCGATGTTGGCATAGCCGAGCAGCCGGAGGCGGAGCGGGAATCGTCCCGTGGGCGTCTCGCCCCCGCCGACGCGGGGCAGCGGGCGGCGGACGTCGAGCTCGAACCGGCTCCCGTCCGTGTCCATCTCCCTCGAATGCACCCGGACCAGGGCGGCCCGGCCGGTGCCGCAGCCGATGGGCTCCGCGTCGGCTTCGTGCACCAGTCGCCGCACCACCCGGCTGTCTATGTTGAAGACGAGGGGTGCGCACGGGCGCAGGTGGTCGAAGAACCGGATCTTCGCGGCGGCGTAGTCGCGGAAGGTGGGGTGGAACTCGGAATGCTCCAGCGGGACCAGGTTCGTGAAGACGCCGAGGTCGAAGCGGAGCCCGTGGACCCGCTCCTGGACCAGCGCGTGCGACGTGACCTCCATGGCCACCAGCTCGCACCCTTCCGCCGCGAGCCGGGCCAGCTCCCGGTGCAGGAGGAGCGGCCCGGGCGCCGTGTGGCCCGTGTCGCTCCGCACGTCCTGGTCGACGTGCACGCCCAGCGACCCCACGGCCCCCACCTTCACGTCCGTCTCCCCCACCATCGCTTCCAGCATCGAGAGGATCGACGTCTTGCCCAGCGAGCCCGTGATCCCCACCAGCCGCAGCCGCCGCGCGGGGTGGCCGTACCAGGCCGCGGCGAGCTCCGCGCTCGCCCGCCGGGTGTCATCGACCCGGAGCGTCGGGACCCCCGGGTCGCCCGGGAAGTCCCGCTCCACCACCACCGCCGCCGCGCCCCGCGCCACCGCCTCACCCACGAACGCGTGCCCGTCCGTGCTGGTGCCGCGGATCGCCACGAAGAGGGAGCCGGGCCGGACCTCGTCCGAGCGGGTGGTCACGCCCGTGATCGGCGACGGGCCCGGAGCCAGACCCGCCGCAGCCGCCCCCTCCACCGCCGCCGCCAGCTCCGTGAGCGGACGCTCCTCCGGCAGGCCGTGCGGGACAGCCTCGCGCCGCTCGCTCAGCGGGAGCGCTCCCGCGGCTCCGTGTCCCGCAGACTCCCCGCGATCGCGATGATCGCGAGCCCGGAGATGATCACCACGCCGATGGTGATCCAGATGCTCGGCACCCCCAGCGCCGCCGCGGCCCAGGCAATGCCCGCGATGAGCACGAGGAACCCGATTACGTAAAGCGCAATAGCCATATGCCTCCTCCTTTGAGGGCGGGAATGGGCAAGGATCCTGCCAGGGGAAGGGGCGTCGCCCCGTCGCGCGGACCGGGCGACCGGTCCGGTCGGGATCACGGGAGCCGACCGGCCGGGCTCAGGCGGCCGCCGCGATCCGCCGGAGCATGCCGCCGAAGATGAGGCCGTGCACGGGGTAGAGCGCGTACCAGTAGACCAGCCCGAAGAGGCCGGCGGGGTCGAAGACGGCGGTCTGGCGGACCACCGAGCCGGCGGCGGGGACGTCGCCAGGCTCGACCTCGAACTGGAGCCAGGCCCGGCCGGGCACCTTCATCTCGGCCCGCAGCCGCAGGAGCCGGTCCGGCTCGTACGCCTCGACCCGCCAGAAGTCTACGGCGTCGCCAGGGAGCCCGGGCACTCCCGCCCGCCGCCGAGAACGCGTCCGACCAGCGCGTGCGGGCGA
>JBKGZE010000324.1:0-3578 GCA_046545735.1 Gemmatimonadota bacterium
GCCGGGCGGGACGCGGAGTGGCGCCGGGCGTAGGCGTCGGGGGTCGAGGTTCGATGCCGGGGCTCGCTCCGCTCGCCCGGCACCCCGCTGGGGGCGGGGGTTCGATGCCGGGGCTCGCTTCGCTCGCCCGGCACCCCGCGGGGGCGGGGGTTCGATCGCCGGGGCTCGCTCCGCTCGCCCGGCGACCGCGCTGCGCGCGGGTTCGGGGGTGGGGTTCGCGGGGTGGTCTGGGATTCGGGGCGGCTGCACCGGGGCGGGCGGGGTGACATTCCCGAATGTCGCGGAGCGCGAGCGGACGAACCGGGCCGCGCGAGCTGCCGCCCTCGGGCTACCGGTCCCGGGCCAGCGTCGTCTTGGGCGGCCCCTCCGGGTGGACGTCGCCGTTCTCCGAGCGGGCGAGGACGGCCTCGTACTCGGCCTTGAGCTTGCCGAGCAGCTCCTCGCGGCGGCGGAAGAGGCGTCTGGGCGCGCGGGGCTCGTGCCTGGCCAGGGCGTAGGCGGTGAGGAGGGGCAGGGCGATGGTGGTGTCGGTGTAGCAGACGACGGCGTCGGGGAGCTTGTCCGGGTCGACCTTCCCCCAGCTTACGGCCTCGGCGGGGGTGGCGCCGGAGAGGCCGCCGGTGTCGGGGCGGGCGTCGGTGACCTGGAGGAAGTAGTCGTGGCCCTTCTCCTCGATGCCGAGCACCTCCTGGATCTGGGGCTCGGTCTGGAGCATGAAGTTCTTGGGGCTCCCGCCGCCCAGGATCACGACGGCGCTCTTCCCGCCGCTCCGCTTGGCGTCCAGGACGATGGAGGCCGTCTCGTTCACGTCGGCGTTCACGTCGATCCGGAGTCGGGAGCCGCGCATGGCCATGGCGGCGACGTTCATGCCGATGGAGGAATCGCCCGGCGAGCTGGTGTAGACGGGGACGTCGTACTCGTACGCCGCGGCCAGGAGCGACTTCCGGCTCTCCCCGGTCTGGCCCAGCTTCGCCTCCCGCTCCGCGAGGTACTTCCCGCACAGCCAGTGGAACTCGGCCGTGGACATGGTCCGCTGGAACGCCTCCTCCTGGATGATCCGACGGAAGAAGGCGTCGGTGTCGAGAAGGACGGAGTAGTCGAAGAAGATGTCGTAGATCCGCACGACCTCCTCCTCGCGCAGCACGACGTCGCTCACGAACGGGTTCCCCTGGTGCAGCGACAGCCCCAGGCCGTAGTGGGCGTCGTGGTAGAGGTTCGCGCCGGTGGAGATGATCCAGTCGATGAACCCCGCCTCGATGAGCGGGATCAGCGCGGAGACCCCGACGCCCGCGGGCGTGAGGGCGCCGGTGAGGGAGACGCCGATGGTGACGTCGTCGTCGAGCATCTTCTCCGTCAACAGCCGCGCCCCCTCGCGCAGCCGCCCGGCGTTGTAGGAGGCGAACGCCCCGTCGATCAGCTCGGCCGCCGTCATGTCGCCGCGGATCCGCGCGGGATCGATCTTCGGTCCGGATAGGTGTCTGCTCATGTCAAGGCCTGTCTCAAGCGTTCAGGCGCCCGGGCGCCGTCTGGCGTCAGGGCACGAAAGGTGGCCCGGCACGCACGCCTACTGCCCGCGCCGGCCGGGATCCCCCACCGCCCGGCGCTTCTCGCGGCGGTGCGCCCGGAGGCGGGCGTCCTCGCGCTGGGCGGTGTAGGAGCGGACCACGTGCTCGACGGCCTCCTCGGGGGAGTCGGTGAGGAGGATCAGGTCGAGGTCGTCGGGGCGGATCTTCCCCTCGGCGACCATCCGCTCCTTCAGCCAGGCGATGAGCCCGCCCCAGTACTCGGTCCCGACCATCACGACGGGGAAGTGGCGCACCTTCCCGGTCTGGATCAGGGTGAGCGACTCGAAGAGCTCGTCCATGGTCCCGAAGCCGCCGGGGAAGATGATGAAGCCCTCGGCGTACTTCACGAACATGGTCTTGCGGACGAAGAAGTAGCGGAAGTTGACCGCCGTCTGGACGTAGCGGTTCATCCCCTGCTCGAAGGGGAGCTCGATGTTGCAGCCCACGGACTGCCCGCCCGCCTGCGTCGCGCCCTTGTTGGCCGCCTCCATGATCCCGGGGCCGCCGCCGGTGATGACGCCGAAGCCCCGGTCCACGAACCGGCGGGCCGTCTCCTCGGCGGCCCGGTACCAGGGGTCGTCAGGGCCCACGCGGGCGCTGCCGAAGATGGAGACGGCCGGACCCAGGTCGGCCAGCGTGTCGAACCCCCCCACGAACTCGCCCATGATCCGGAAGACGCGCCACGGGTCGGTGTGGAGGAACTCCACCTCCTCCGCTACGCGACGCTGGAGCAGTCGCTCGTCCTCGGTCTCCCGCCCCGCCCCGCTCTCGCTCACGTTCAGGGACGGCACCGGCTGCTGCCCCGGCTGGTCCGCCGGGCCCCCCGCCTGCGTCGGGCGCTCCCCGTTCACACTGTCGCTCATAGAATCTTCCCGGTGCTGCTCGAATGGCCGCCGTGACGCGGCCGAGGAAATCGTGCCAGCGTGGCAAAGTCCGGGGGCGACCGGGTCGCTGTCAATCGGCCGGGGCGGTCGACGGCCGCGGCGCTCAGCCCCGCTCGCGCCACCACGCCATGGTCCGCCGCACGCCCTCGGCGTGCGGGACGAGCCCGCTCCACCCCAGCTCGAGCCGGGCGCGGGCGGAGTCGTACGGGTTGTCGACGGCCAGGGACCGGGCGGCGCGCCGGAGGTCGGGCGGCCGGAGGCCGGGGATGGCCCGGGCGGCGGCATCGATCGCCGTCGCCAGCGACCGCAGCGGCGTGGCCGGGACGGAGACCGTCCGCAGCCGGCGACCCAGTCCGCGCGCGATCAGCTCCGCCAGCTCGCGCCCCGTCACCGGCGCGTCCAGCGCCAGGTTGTAGGCCCGGCCCACGGAGTCCGGCCGGTCCAGCGCGGCGACGACGCCCCGCGCCACGTTCCCGGCGTACACCACCGGCAGGGTGTGACGGCCGCCGTCGACCAGGGGCACGATCGGGAGCGACGCATAGCGGACCAGGACCGGCGTCGCCGAGCGGTCACGCTCCCCGTAGACGACGCTGGGGCGGACCGTGGTCAGGCGCACGTCGCCGGCCTCGTGCGCCCGCCACGCCGCCCGCTCCGAGAGGTGCTTCGACGCGGCGTAGCGGTTCTGCCGCGCCGGGTCGGCCTCCGTCCACCGGTCCTCCGTCAGCGGCGCGTCCATCGGCAGCCCCGCGTACACGGCGACGCTGGACAGGTGGACGAACCGGGGCCCCGCCCGCGCCGCGGCCGCCAGCATCCGCTCGGTCCCCTCCACGTTCACCCGCAGGTACTCCGCCCGGCTCCCCGCCTGGAAGACCTTCGCCGCCGCGTGGACGACGGCGTCGGCACCCCGCACCCGCGCCGCAAGCGCCTCCGGCGGGTCCGCCAGGTCCCCGACCGCGAGCTCGCAGCCGAGCGCCTCCAGGTGGCGGGCGTCGCTCGACGGCCGGACGAGCGCCACGACGGCGTCGCCCCGGCGCCGCAGCCGCTCGGCCACGTGCGACCCGATGACGCCGGTGCCGCCGGTGAGGAAGACGGTGCTCACGGACCCGGCTCCGTCCACCCCCTCCGACCC
>JBKGZE010000325.1:0-3560 GCA_046545735.1 Gemmatimonadota bacterium
CACAGCCGGACCGACCCGAACGAACAGGAACAGAGGGAGATCATGGCCCACGCAACCCTGGACCGCGTGACCGTGCGCGGTGCCGAGCAGCCCGATTCGACGCGCGTCCTCACCCGTGAAGCCCTCGAGTTCCTGAGGTCGCTGCACGACCGGTTCGACGAGCGGCGCCGCGGGCTGCTGCGGGACCGCGAGGCGCGGGAAGGGCGGCTGCTGGCGGGGGAGCGGCCCGAGTTCCTGGCGGACACGCGCGAGGTCCGGGAGGGGAGCTGGCGAGTGGCGGAGACCCCACCCGACCTGGAGAAGCGGGTGGTGGAGATCACCGGCCCCGTCGACCGCAAGATGATGATCAACGCGCTCAACTCGGGCGCCGACGTCTTCATGGCCGATTTCGAGGACGCGCTCTCACCCACCTGGGCCAACGTGATCGCCGGCCAGGGCAACTGCCAGGACGCCGTGCGCCGCACGATCCGGCTGAAGACGGAAGAGGGCAAGGAGTACCGGCTGAACGACGAGATCGCCACGCTCCTGGTCCGCCCCCGCGGGTGGCACCTGCCCGAGCAGCACCTGGAGGTGGACGGGCAGCCGATCTCCGCGAGCCTCTTCGATTTCGGGCTCTACTTCTTTCACAACGCCCGCGAGCTCCTCGAGCGCGGGAGCGGGCCGTACTTCTACCTGCCGAAGCTGGAGAGCCACCGGGAAGCCCGGCTCTGGAACGACGTGTTCGTATTCGCTCAGGAGCATGTCGAGGTCCCCCACGGCTCGATCCGGGCGACGGTGCTCATCGAGAACGTCCTGGCCGCCTTCGAGATGGACGAGATCCTCTACGAGCTCCGGGACCACATGGCCGGGCTCAACGCGGGCCGCTGGGACTACATATTCAGCGCCATCAAGAAGTTCCGACACCGGGAGGACTTCGTCCTTCCCGACCGCGGCCAGGTGACCATGACCGTCCCGTTCATGCGGGCGTACACCGAGCTGCTGGTCAAGACGTGCCATCGCCGCGGCGCCCACGCCATGGGCGGGATGGCCGCGTTCATCCCGAGCCGGGACCCCGAAGTGAACGAGCGGGCGTTCGAGGCAGTCCGCCAGGACAAGGTCCGCGAGAGCCGCGACGGATTCGACGGCACCTGGATCGCGCACCCCGGTCTCGAGCCCGTGGCGCGGGAGGCGTTCGAAGAGGTTCTCGAGGGACGTCCGCACCAGAAGGAGCGGCTGCGCGAGGAGGTGGAGATCTCGGCCGACGACCTCCTCTCGATCCCGGACACCCCGGGGCAGATCACCGAAGCGGGCGTGCGCCAGAACATCAGCGTAGCGCTGCAATACCTGGACGCGTGGCTGGGCGGCTGGGGCGCGGCGGCCATCAACAACCTGATGGAGGACGCGGCCACCGCGGAGATCTCCCGCTCCCAGCTCTGGCAGTGGCGCTACAACGACGCGGGGCTGGCGGACGGCCGCACCATGACCGACGAGCTCTACCGGGAGATCCGCGACGACGAGCTGGCGAGCCTCCGGGAGCGCGACCTGGACAACGGACAGCTGGACGAGGCCGCGGCGCTCCTGGACGGTCTGGTCCTGAGCGACCGGTTCACGGGGTTCCTGACGCTGCCGGGCTACGAGAAACTGGACTGAGGGGAAGGGTGCATTCATGGATGACATGCGACACGAGAGCCACTGGGGCGAAGGCCGCTCGGAGCGAACGATCCCGGAGACAGAGGACCGGGCCACTGACAGCTTCGACGACCAGGTCCGCCAGCTCGAGAAGCGGTGGCGGAGCGAGCGCTACCGGGGCATCGAACGCCCCTACTCGGCTGCGGACGTGGTGCGCCTGAGGGGCTCCGTCCGCGAGGACCACACCACCGCCCGACTCGGCGCCGAGCGGCTCTGGGAGATGATCCGCTACGGCCGCGAGCCGGTCCGCACCTTCGGCGCGCTCACGGGCAACCAGGCGGTGCAGATGGTCCGGGCCGGGCTGCGCTCGATCTATCTCAGCGGCTGGCAGGTCGCCGGTGACATGAACCTCTCCCTGGAGACCTACCCCGACCAGAGCCTCTACCCCAGCAACAGCGGACCCACCCTGGTCCGCCGCATCAACAACGCCCTCAAGCGTGCCGACCAGATCGAGTGGGCCGAGACCGACGGCCGGGTCGAGCGCGAATGGATGGTCCCCGTCGTCGCCGACGCCGAAGCGGGGTTCGGCGGACCGCTCCACGCCCACGAGCTGGCGAAGAGCTACATCCAGGCCGGCGCCGCGGGCGTCCACTTCGAGGACCAGCTCGCCGCCGAGAAGAAATGCGGCCACATGGGCGGGAAGGTGCTGGTGCCCACGTCGCAGATGGAGCGCGTCCTCAGCGCCGCCCGGCTCGCCTCCGACATCCTGGACGTACCCACCGTCCTCCTCGCCCGGACCGACGCCGAGGCGGCCACCCTCCTCACCAGCGACATCGACGAGCGCGACCACCGCTTCCTCACCGGCGAGCGCACCGCCGAGGGCTACTACCGCCTCGAGCCGAGCCTCGACGCCGGCATCGCCCGCGCCCTCGCCTACGCACCCTTCGCCGACGTCCTCTGGTGCGAGACCAAGACCCCCGACCTGGACGAGGCGCGCCGCTTCGCCGAAGCCGTCCACGCCGAGTACCCCGACAAGATCCTCGCCTACAACAACTCGCCCTCGTTCAACTGGAAGCGCCACCTCGACGACGCCACCATCGCGAAGTTCCAGCGCGAGCTCGGCGCCATGGGCTACCGCTACCAGTTCATCACCCTCGCCGGCTGGCACCTCATCAACCTGGGCGCGTTCGAGCTCGCCCGGGAATACGACGCCCGCGACATGACCGCCTACGTCCAGGTCCAGGAGCGGGAATTCCACCTCGAGGAGAACGGCTACACCGCCGCCAAGCACCAGCGGGAGGTGGGCGCCTACTATTTCGACCAGGTGCTCGACACCCTCTCGCGTGGAGAGGCCAGTACCGGGGCGATGGCGGGGTCGACGGAGGCTGAGCAGTTTGAGTGACGAGTGGCGGGTGGCGAGTGGCGGGTGGCGAGTGGCGGGTGGTGGGTGTGTGGGGCGGCAAGCGGCTTGCACGGGGTTGAGGGGTGCATGGGACGACGAGGGCGCATCCGGATCCGGGCAGGCGCGGGGCGCTGCGCGAGCTGCGGGCAGCCCCACGCGCTGGATATCGCGTACCGGTGCGTGGGCTGTGACGAAGAGGTCTGCGCGCTCTGCGTCGTCGTGGTACGGGAGACGCGGGAGTCGTGGTGCCCGGAATGCGAGCCGGAAGGGGGGTCGTAGCGTATGGCGCGAGCGATCTGGAAGGGCGTGGTCCGGTTCGGCGGCCACGCGGTCCCGGTGAAGCTCTATTCGGCGGTGGAGGACCGCACGGTCCGCTTCCGGCTCCTGGACGAGCGCACCGGCCGGCCGGTCAAGCAGCGGATGGTGAACCCGAGCACGGGCGACGAGGTCCCGTACGACCGGATCCGGCGCGGGTACGAGGTGGAGGAGGGCATCTACGTCGTGCTGGACGACGAGGAGCTGGAGTCGATCGAGCCGGAGAAATCGCGTG
>JBKGZE010000326.1:0-3543 GCA_046545735.1 Gemmatimonadota bacterium
GATACGACCTCGTCAATCCGTCGGTCAAGCCCACGGACGGGGCCGACGCAGAGCATCTCGATCCGGCGGTACACCCCACGGCGAGCGGCCCTTGGCCGGTTGCAGGCTACAGTGCTTGCGGCTAACTTTTGCGCTTGCGTGCGGATGGCTGTCGTCCGGCATCCCACCGCTCCCGGGCACTTTCGTGGGGGCGGTTTCCAAGTTTCCTACGGCCTGTCATGAACACCTCGGTCCACCGCTGGGCGCTCGCGGCCAGCCTCCTGATCTTCGCCGGCTGTGCGGGCGGCCCTCCCCGGCTCCCGGAGCAGGCGACGCCCGCTCGCGAGCCCACGCTACGCGCGGGTGACATCGTGCGGCTCACCGTCTGGCGCGAGGAGGACATGTCGGGCGAGTTCCCGGTGAACCAGTCGGGGCGGGTGGTGCTGCCGCGGGTCGGCGAGTGGGACGTGAGCGAGGAGACGGAGGAGAGCCTGGAGGCGCGGCTGCGGGAGACGCTGGGCCGCGAGCTCCGGAACCCGTCCATCGACGTGGCCGTCCTGCGGCGGATCCGGGTGGTGGGCGCGGTGACCACGCCGGGGCTCTACCCGCTGGACCGGACCATGACCCTTGGCGACGCGCTGGCGCTGGCGGGCGGCGTGTCGCGGGAGGGGCAGCGTGGCGAGGTGGAGCTGATCCGGTCGGGCGAGCGGTACACGGTGCCGGTGGAGAACTACCGCACGCTGTCGGACCTGTCGCTGCAGTCGGGCGACGTGCTGTTCGTCCCGGAGCGCAACTGGTTCGCGCGCAACTACGGCGTGCTCGCCACGGCCATCGCATCGGTGGGCGGGCTGGCGGTGGTGATCGCGTCGTCGGTGAACCGATGACGGACGCAACCGGCCTCTCGCGGAACGGCGGCGGCGTGCCCGACCAGGACGTGTGGCTGCGGCAGGCGCTGGCCGCCATCCGTCGGCACTGGAAGCTGACCGTGGCCACGGCGGCGCTGGTGCTGGTGGCGACGGCCGTGTTCCTGGCCACCATGACCCCGATCTACGAGGAGGCCACCTCGCTCCGGATCTCGGAGAAGCAGCCGGGGATCTCCCTCGGGGACATGGCCGTGCTGCCGCAGCTGGGGGGCGGGAGCGAGATCGAGACGGAGCTGGAGGTCCTCAGGAGCCGGGTCATCGCCCACGAGGTGATCGACTCGCTGAGCCTGCAACTGGTGCTCGAGTCGCCGACGGACGCGCTGCGGGAGGAGGTCTTCCAGGCCATCGAGGTGGACCCGGAGGCGCCGGCGGGGGAGTACCGGCTGGAGCGGGCGGCGGACGGGCGCTACCGCGTGGAGGTGGAGTACGAGCCGGAGGACGCGGACGGGTTGCTCTCCATCTTCCGGTCGGTGGTGGAGCCGGTGGGCACGTTCGCGGCGGGGGCGCCGATCCCGCTGCGGGGCGGCACGGTGGTGCTCGCGCCGGGGGCGGCGGAGCACCGTGAGCTGCGGTTCCGGGTGGACGAGCTGCCGGACGCGGTGGAGGAGTTCCGCAAGGCGACGTCGGTGGCGCGGCCGTCGCGGGAAGCCGACCTGGTGGTGATATCGAACCAGGGCCCCGATCCGGGGCTGGTGCAGGCGGTGCCGAACATGGTGGCGCGGGTGTTCATGGCCCGCCGCCGCTCCATCGAGAGCTCCGAGAACGCCCGCACGGTGGCGTTCATGGAGGACCAGATCCGTTCCCTCGAGGTCCAGATCACCGAGGCGGAGCGGGCGCTGCGCGCGTTCCGGGAGCGGAACCTGGTGATCAGCCCCGAGGCGGAGGCCTCGGCGCAGATGGAGCGGCTGGCCGAGATGCAGGGCCAGCGCGACCTGATCGCCGCGGAAGCGGTGGCGCTCGCGGGGCTCCTGCGCGAGGTCGAGGGCGGCGGTCCCACGGAGCCCGGCGACTCGTCGGCATACCGTCGCCTGATCGCCTTCCCCACGCTCTTCCGGAACCCGGCGGCGTCGGAGCTCCTGGCGCAGCTGGCGGAAGTGGAGAACGAGCGGGCGAAGCTGCTGAACCGTCGCACCGAGGAGGACGTGGACGTCCGGGTCCTGACCCGTCGGATCGGCGAGATCGAGGCGCAGCTGCGCAGCCTGGCCACCACGTACCTGCAGGGGCTGGGCGAGCAGGTGGCCTCGCTGGACAGCACGCTGGGCGGCTACCGGAGCGAGCTCGAGGTGATCCCCGAGCGGCAGATGGACTACGGCCGGCTCCTGCGCCAGGCCACCGTTCTCGGCGAGATCTACCCCTTGCTGCAGGGCCGCTTGAAGGAAGCCGAGATCAAGCTCGGGATCGAGGACGGCAGCGTGCGGGTCGTGGATCCGGCGGTGCGCCCCGACGAGCCGGTGAAGCCGAACATTCCGCTCAGCCTGGCGTTCGCGCTGGTGCTCGGGTCCGCGCTCGGGCTCGGGGCGGCGCTCCTGCGCGACGCCCTGGACACCACCGTACGCGGCCGCGACGACCTCCAGCGGAGCCTGGGGCTCACGGTGCTCGGGACCATCCCGTCCGCCGTCGACGCGGGCGGCAACGGGACGCGCCGCTTCCCCGTGCCGCTGAAGCGGGGGAGCGGAGCGGCGGGCGGGACGGGGCTGCCGGCCGTGGCGGAGCCGGACACCCCCGTGGCCGAGGCGTACCACGCGCTCCAGAGCAACATCGCCTTCGCCGTGCCCGGGCGCCGGCCGCGGGCGCTGGTGTTCACGAGCGCCACGCCCGGCGACGGCAGCTCCATGACGGCCGCGAACCTGGCCGGCGTGCTGGCGCGGCAGGAGCTCGACGTCCTGCTGGTGGACGCGGACATGCGGCGCGGGGCGCTGCACGGGCTCTTCAACACGGAGGCGACGCCGGGCCTGGCCGACGCGATCCGCGGCACGGCCTCCTTCGAGGAGGCGACCCGGCCCGTGGAGCTGGGCGGCGGGCGGCTCGACTTCCTGGCGGCCGGCGCCCGGCCCCCGAACGCGGCCGAGCTCCTCGGCTCCGACCGGCTGGCGGAGCAGATCGAGCGGTGGCGGTCCCGCTACGACGCGATCCTCTTCGACGCGCCGCCCCTCGACCGGGTCACCGACGCCGCCATCCTCGGCGCCCGCGCCGACGGGGTGGTCCTGGTGACCCGCTCGGGCGCGACGCACCGGGCGGCCGTGGCCTACGCCCTCGAGCAGCTCGAGCACGTGCGGGCGCCCGTCCTGGGCACCGTGCTCAACGGCCTCGACGCGCGGGAGACCCGCGGGCACGCGTCGTACGCGGCCGCCCGGTAGCCCGTCCAGGCGCGCTTGAGCGTGCCCTTCGCGAAGCCCGGAATCTCGTCGGTCTCTGGCACCGCCGGCGCCGCCAGTGCCCCGCCAGGCTCCACACGCCCACCATCGTCGGTCAGCAGGTCGTCCATCTCGTCCTCAAAGGCCTCGACCTGCTCGGCAAGCTCGGCGACATCCTCGGGTGTCCACCCACGACAAGATACTCGCAGGCGACGTCGTCGCCCTCCTCACACCACGTCCGGGCGTGGGTGCAAGACTCGCCGATCGCCCGGGACGCCATGTTCGCC
>JBKGZE010000327.1:0-3538 GCA_046545735.1 Gemmatimonadota bacterium
TCCGGGTCGCGCTATCCGGGATCGCCGCCTCGAACACGCGCGGGGCTGCCATGACCGAAGAAAGCCGGGCCGCAGCAGCGGGCGCAACGCTGAGCGCAAGGGCGCGAGCAGCGAAGCAGCCGCCAGCACCCCCGTGCGCGTGCCCGTGCGCGTGCGTGCAACCTCGCCCGTCCCCGTGGGCGTGTGCGCCCGGGTCACCGCGCATGGCAAGCAAGTAGCCGAGCGAAGCGCGAAATCGCCGCTCAGCGAGCGCGAAGCAGCCGCCCAGCCAGCAACCGAGCCGAGCCGGCCTGGAGCCGTGGACTCCGCCCCGTCGCTACCCGGCCGGCCGCCTACGCGCCGCTTCTCCCGCCTCCCTCCGCCCAGCGCCGCAGCGCGGCCACGCCTCCGCGGAAGCTGTACGCCTCGTACCCGGCGCGCTGCATCTTCTCGGCGATGTGGGCGGTCTGGATGCCGTGGCCGCAGTAGAGGACGTAGCGGCGGTCGCGGTCGAGGCGCTTGAAGCGGCGGAGCAGCTCCCACTCGTCGTGGCGGTCGGCGCCGGGGAGGTGCCAGCTGCGGTAGTCCGGCTCGGGCCGGCAGTCGAGGACCACGGCGTCGTCGGGGACGGCGTCGATGAAGAGGTACGGGGCCACGAGGTCGGTGGTGGTGAGCTCCCGGAGGTCGAGGACGCGGCGCTCGGCGACGGCGCGCTCGATGGTGGACAGGTCCACCTTCGCCTCTTCCGCGGCCACGGCGGCCACGGTGGCGGCGGTCACCGGCTTCCCGGGTGCGATGGCGCAGTACTCCTTGACCTGCTCGCTGAGCCCGGCGGTGCCGATGGCCCGGGCCCGGGCGATGATCTCGTCCTTGTCGAACCCGAGGAGCGGCCGGAAGACCGGGAGGTCGGCGGCGGGCTCGATGGCCCGCAGGTTGGACAGCGTCTGCGACGACACCTGCCCCACGGCCTCGCCGGTGATGATCGCCTCCGCGTGCAGCTCCCGGCCGACCCGCGACGCGGCGCGGTACATGAGGCGCTTCAGCACCACCTGCCAGTACTTCTCCCGGGTGTTCTCCCGGAGCGACCGGAGCGGCCCGTCGAAGTCGATGACGTGGAGCCGCGGGCGGGTGCCCCAGCTCCACTCGTCGGCCAGCAGCTTGCCCACCTGGACCACGGCCCGCTCGTACGCGTCGCCGCCCAGGTTGCAGAAGACGTAGTCCTGGGCGATGCCGCGCTTGAGGAGGAGCCACGCGGCCACGGCCGAGTCGTAGCCGCCGGAGAGGAGCGTGATGGCCCGGCCCTCCACGCCGAGGGGGAGTCCGCCGGCGCCGGGGACCCGGCGGGAGAAGAGGTAGGCCCGGTCCTGGCGGACCTCCACGGAGACCTCGACCTCCGGGTGGTCCAGGTCCACGCCGGCGGAGGCGTCCAGGAGCCGGGCCCCGAGCTGTACCTGCACGTCCTGGGAGGAGAAGTCGTGGTGCCCCGCCCGTCGGGCCCGCACGGCGAAGGTCCGGCCGCGGACGGCGTCGGTGAACACCTCGGCGCCGGCCTCCACGACGGCGTCGAGGTCGGCGTCGACCACGCGTTCGACCGGGCTGAACGAGCTGAGCCCGAAGACGCGGGGGAGGACGTCGAGGGCCGCGTCGCCGGCGTGGCGGACGTACAGCCGGTCCCACCCTCCTTCCAGCCGCCCGTCGCCCGGTACGCTGGCGAGAGCGTCCTCCAGGTTGCCGCGCAGCCGCCGCAGGAACGACGATCGGGTGCGGCGTGACTTGACGAAGATCTCCCCCGCGAAGCGGAGGAGCGTGAAGCGGTCGGCGTCGGTTGTGTTCTGGCTCTGCATGGGGGAAGCTTAGGGGGCGGGCCGGGGCCTGTGAAGGGGTCGACAGCCCGGGCTCACCGGCCCCGGGGCCTCGACCCGGAGCGCGCTCCAGGGCGAGTAGCGATTCAGGCGTCGATCGCCGCCGTCACGCAGAGGATCTTGGGCAGAAAGCCCGCGATGCCGCGCCACGTTTCGCCCCGGTCCCGGCTGCCGAACAGGTGGCCGGTGGACGTGCCGAAGTAGAGGCCCACGGGGTCGAGGGCGTCGTGGTCCATGGCGTCGCGCAGCACGGACACGTACGCGTGCTCCTGCGGCAGCCCCTCCGTGAGCGCCGTCCAGCTCGCGCCCGCGTCGGTGGTCCGGTACACCCGCAGCTTCCCGTCGACCGTGGCCCGCATGTGGCTCGACTCCTCGGGGATCACGAACGCCGTGTCCGGGTCACCGGGGTCCAGCGCCAGCGCGTAGCCGAAGTCGCTGGGAAGCCCGTCCGTGATCTCGATCCAGCTCTCCCCGCGATCGTCGCTCCGGTACACGCCGCAGTGGTTCTGCTGGTACAGCCGGTGGGGCATGGCCGGGTGCAGCCGGAGCCCGTGAACGCACTGGCCCGCCTCCGGGTACTCCCGGGGCTGGAAGGTGGCGCGGGTGCCGCGGTTCGCCGGCGTCCAGCTCCCGCCGCCGTCGTCGGAGCGGTACACGCCGCCGGCGGAGAGGGAGCAGTAGATCCGCCGGGGGTCCGACGGGTCGTGCTGGATGTTGCCCAGCGCGAGCCCGCCCCCCGCCGGCTGCCAGCTCTCGCGGGTGGGGTGCGCGTTCAGCGGCGACGGCTCCCAGCTTCCGCCCGCGTCGCGGCTCACGAACAGCCCGGCGGGCTCGATCCCCGCCCACAGCGTGTCCGGCTCGTCCGCCGGCCCCGGGGCCAGGTACCAGATCGTGGCCAGGCCCCGGTCATCGGCGTGGTGGGGCGCCGGGTCCAGCACCGTCCAGCTGCGCCCCCCGTCATCGCTCCGGTGGACGTGGGAGCCCCAGACCTTATGGTCCGTGGCCGCCCAGACCCGGCCGGGGGTGCGGTAGTCCCGGAACGCGTAGTACACCTCCCGCCCTTCCAGGAACGGCCCCTCGATCCGCCAGTCCGCGCGGTCGTCCGAGCGGGCCAGGAAGAGCCCGCGCCGGGTGCCCACGTGCAGCGTGACGCTCATGGATCCACGCGCTCCAGGAATACGTCCATCACGCCCCCGCACACCGCCGGGCTCCACGACTCCTCATCATCCGTGAGCTCCACCCGCACCCGCTTCGGACGACCCGTCTCCCGCACCTCCTCCGCCGCCGTCAGCACGTCCGCCTCCCCGCACCCGCCCCCGATGGTTCCCACCAGTCCCTCCTCCCCGATCACCATCTTGCTCCCCATCCCGCGCGGCGTCGATCCGCTCGCCGCCACCACCGTCGCCAGCACCACCCTTCGCCCCTCCTCCCCCGCCCGCACCAGCGCCCCGTACACCTCCTCCTCAGAATCCATACAACCCCCTCAATTCGAAGTGGAAGTCGATACCCGAAATCGACCCTCGAGCCCGGAAGCCAGCCATGAATCCGCCAGAACGCCGCGCCCGGAACCCGGCCACGGCTCCGGCCAGAACGCCGCCCCCGGAGCCGGCCACGGCTCCGGCCAGAACGCCGCGCCCGGAACCCGGCCACGGCTCCGGCCAGAACGCCGCGCCCGGAACCCGGCCACGGCTCCGGCC
>JBKGZE010000328.1:0-3533 GCA_046545735.1 Gemmatimonadota bacterium
GGGGGGGGCGTGCTGCCGCAATACTCTACGGCTCCCCCAGGACGATTCCACTGGAACGGGCACATGACCTACTTCCTGACGGGCGCGACGGGCTTCATCGGGAGCCACGTGGCGCGCCTGCTGATCGCCGCGGGCCACGGTGTGGTGGCGCTGGTCCGGACACCGGAGAAGGCGCTGTGGCTGGAGGAGCTCGGAGTCGAGCTGGTGGAGGGGGACATCACGGTTCCGGCGACGCTCCGGGGCGCCATGAGGGGCGTGGATGGAGTGTTCCACATGGCGGCGTGGTACAAGCTGGGCGCGAGGGAGCGGGCGTTCGCGGAGGCGATCAACGTGGAGGGGACCCGGAACGTTCTCGCGGCCGCGGGCGAAGACGGGGTACCGAAGGTGGTGTACACCAGCACGCTGGCGGTGTACGGGGACACCGGGGGCGCACGGGTGGACGAGAGCTACCGTCGGCGGGGCCGGTGGCGGAGCGAGTACGACCGGACGAAGTGGCTGGCCCATTACGAGGTGGTGCTTCCGCTGATAGCCGAGGGGCTGCCGCTGGTGATCGTGCAGCCGGGGGTGGTGTTCGGCCCGCGCGATCACAGCAACGTGGGGACCGTGCTGCGCGACTATCTGCGGGGGCGTCTGCCGGTGATTCCGCGGCAGGGGGCGTGCTGGAGCTTCGTGGAGGACGTGGCTCGCGGGCACCTCCTGGCCATGGAGCGGGGAGGGCTTGGGGAGAGCTATAACCTGGCGGGCCCGTGCATGGAGTGGGAGGAAGTGCTGGCGGTGGCGGAAGAGGTCACGGGCATCCGTCCCCCCCGCTGGGTGCTGCCTGCGGGGCTGGCCCGGATCGCGTCATGGCTCATGAAGCCGGTGAACGCGGTCGTGCGTCTGCCCACCACGTATCACCCCGAGACGCTGCGGGTCGCCGCCGGGACCACGTACTACGCGACGGACGAGAAGGCGCGGCGTGCGCTCGGCTGGGAGCCACGTCCGTTCCGCGAGGGTCTGGAGATCACGCTCCGGGCCGAGATGGCCCGCCTCGGGATCTCCTCGGAGCGGGAGTCGTGAGGCACGCGGGTTGCAAGCAGCCAGGCCGACGCGTGGCGGCCGTGCGGCCGCCCGGACCTCCGAATCCCGAGGACCGATGCACCAGACTGCCGGCCGGACCGGGACCCTCGCGCTCCTCCTCGGCCTGGGAGCCGCGGCGGCGGGGAGCCTCACGGGCTGCGCGACCCTCGGACAGGTCGTCCAGGCTCCGATCTTCGAGCTCGCGCAGGACCGGGACTCGCGGGTGCGGCTCGTGGGGCCGAGCCTCGCCCGGCCGCTGGGCGGGGCCGAGCTCCAGGTCTGGGCCCGGGTCGAGAACCCGAACCCGGTGGGTTTCACGCTTTCGCGGCTCACAGGCACCGTCCTGCTCAGCGAGCAGCGGGCGGCGGATGTGGACCTGCCACTCGGCCTTCCGCTCGAGGCCGCGCAGGATACGGTGATCCCGTTGAGCCTGACGCTCAGCTTCGCCGACATCCCGGAGCTGGCGGACCGGCTCGGGGACGCGCTCTCGCGGGGCACGATCGAGTACGCCCTGCGCGGGACGCTGGCGGTGGATGCCGGGCCGTTCGGCCAGCCCAGCTTCGGCCCCCGGACCTGGCTCCAGGGCGACGTCAGCGTGATCCGGTAGCCGAGCGGTCGAGGCTCGCTCCGGCCGCCCGGACGCGCCCCCTCGCGCGGAGCCGGTCCGGCCCGCTCCCTGGGGCCGAGCCCTCTACCCGGCCCGCTCACTCGGTCTTCAGGGTCTTCTTCTTGGCCGCGGGGAACAGAATGTTGTTCAGAATGAGGCGGTAGCCCGGCGAGTGGGGGTGCAGGTCGAGATCCGTGGGCTGGTCGCCCACCTCGTGCTGCGGGTCTTCGGGGTCGTGGCCCCCGAGGAACGTCCAGGTGCCCTCGCCGAACGTGCCGTGGATGTACTTGACCCAGGGGGCCCCTTCCTCCCGCGCCAGGACGATGACGCCCGGCTTCAGCCGGTCGCTGCGGAAGGACGTGGTCAGGCCGTAGAAGTCGGGCAGGACCTCCTCGTGGTTCTGGACCAGCATCGAGGGAACGGGGTCCAACTTCGCGCTGAAGTCGAAGAGGGTGTAGGCGCCGAGCGGCTCGCGCCACGCGGTGTTGACCTGGTGTCCGTCGATGTCGCTGAAGGCGTTGATGGACGGGTTCGTCTGTACCTCGGCGTCCTGGAACGCCAGCGTCCGGGCCCACTGCATCTTCTCGCTCGCGTCCGGGTCGGCGGGCGTACCGTCCGCGAACGGTGCGGCGATGTCCACGTCCCGCGCCGCCAGCGCCAGCTCGATGGTCTCGGTGGCCGCGCACATGGCGAACAGGAAGCCGCCCTCCGCCACGTACGAGCGGATCGCCTCGCTCACGCGCTTCTTCAAGGCGGGGACGTGCTCCGCCCCGAACTCCCGGGCCACGGCCTCGTTCCGCTCGACCTCCTCCTTGAGCCACGCGGCTCCGGAGAAGTTGATGTAGAACTTGGAGTACTGGCCCGTGAAGTCCTCGTGGTGGAGGTGCAGCCAGTCGTACTCCCCGAGGCGCCCGTGCAGGACTTCGCGGTCCCAGACCTCGCTGTAGGGGATGTCGGCGTAGGTGAGGGCGAGGGTCACGGCGTCGTCCCAGGGCGAGGCGTGGGCGGGGGTGTAGACGGCGACCTCGGGGGCCTTCTCGAGGATCACCACCTCCCGGTTGGAGGCCTCGATCTCCGCCCTGATCCGGCCCACCCGGCCCGACGAGGCGGCTTCCACGTGCACGCCCCGCAGCGCCGCCTCCCGCCGCAGCGCCGGCGCGTCCGGCAGCAGGAACGATCCGCCGCGGTAGTTCAGGAGCCATTCGGCCCGCCGTCCCTCCTCCAGGGCGTGGTACGTCAACCCGTACGCCTTGAGGTGGTTGGTCTGGGCGTCGTCCATCGGGACCAGCAGGTACTGTGCGCTCGCCGGCGACCCGAGCGTCAGCACGGTCAGCGCCACCAGAATGCTCCGCATGCGCCCCCCCGTCCTTCCGTTTCCCCGCGTCACCGTGTCCCGGACCGGTCCAGCCGCTCCAGGACACGCCGGGCCTGCGGCACCAGCGCGCTGCGCGGGTATTCCAGGATCAGCCGCTCGATCAGCTCGCGCGCCTCCGGCCGCGTCGCCGGGTCCGCCGCCAGCTCCCGCCCCAGCGCCAGCAGGGCCGCCGGGGCGTCGGACGACCGGGGATGATCGGCGACGATCCGGCTCCGGAGTCGCCGGGCATCGGCGGGGAGCCCGGCATCGGCAGCCATGGCGGCGGCCACGGACAGGAGGGGCGCGCGGTCTTCCGGTCGCACGCCGTTCGTCGCCCCGGCAAGGCGGTCGACGGCCCCGCCGGGGTCGCCCCGGTCCTGGAGCGTGAGGGCCGAGCCCACGGCCCGCGCCGCCTCCGGCGACACCCGCCCCAGGAGGGTCGCGAGCGAGAGAGCGGCGGTGGCCTCCCGGCCGCGCAGCGCCGGTGCGGCGCTCAGGTACGCCCGACGGGCC
>JBKGZE010000329.1:0-3500 GCA_046545735.1 Gemmatimonadota bacterium
GCAATAACCTAGGCGTCTGTTTCATTGAACAGGGCCGTTACGATGAAGCGGAGGAGCAACTCAACCGGGCTCAGGAGTACGGGGCGGTCGACAGCCATCCCACACAGCATTCCCTCGCGTCCGACAACCTCAGCATCCTTTACTATGAGTCGGGCGACTACGACAGAGCACTAGAGAACGCGAAACGAGCAATTGGCCTACAGTCAGCTATTGGTCGACGCGGATTGATCAACGCCTGGAGCTTGCTAGGCCTCGCCTGTTTGAAGCTGGGGAGAATCGGTCCAGCACGTGAAGCGAGGCGGGAACTGCGGCTACTGCGCCTGGAGGGCCACCCACTGCATGCGGACCTCTCGTATATGCACATCTTTCACGCCCGCATGCAAGTGACAGAAGGCAACAGCGATGCAGCTGTTCAGTACCTAGAGTCCGCTGCCGAGGATTATGCCACCTGTCTCGCCATAACGCGTTGGCGAATTCTACTCGAGGCTTGCCGCATAGGGAGTCGTTCTGGTTCGCATTCGACTGATCCGAGCCGGATTCTCCGAAATCTCCAAGGAACAGGCGCAAACCCACTCATCCAACAGGCACGCAGCTTGGAACGAAGGAGCCGGAATGCTAGCCTCCTCGCTCGCGCCGCAGCCAGGCCTCGATGATCCACTCCCACCCGAGGTGTTCGCGCACGAATGACGGCCGGTGGCCTGTGAGCCGTTTCATGGAGTTGCTCATGGTGAAGCCGTCGTTGTAGCCGAAGCGGGCCGAGACGCGGTTGATGCTGGCCCGCGTGTTCTGGATGTGGATCGCGACGTGTAGGATCCGGGCGAACTGGAGCCAGTGAGACGGGACGGGAAGGTCGCGGTCGCGGAAAAAACGGCCGAGGGTGCGGCGCGACTGGCACATGCGCGCGGCGAGCGTTTCGATACTCCGCACGTTCGGCGCCGCGCCGAAGATGGTTTCGACTACCGCTCGTGTGCGGGGGTCCGGGACCAGCCCCGCGTGCTCCAGCTGATCCGCCACCGCCGCTGGCAGCGCCCGGGGCGGAGAGGCCAGCAGCGTCCGCAGCGCCGGCTCCAGACCGCGACCCGCCACGGGGACCACGCCCCGGGGGCCGAGCTCCGGCAGGACCCGGAGAATGGGCGCGATCGGCAGCACGTCCTCCGGCTCCGGCAGGACGATGAAGAGCGGCAGCCACCCGGGTCGCTCGCTGACCCAGTCGAGTTCGGGATAGATGTTTCCGACAGGAGCCATGAACCAGACCACGGCCCCGCCAGGATCCGGCGCATCTGGCCTCCAGCCGAGCCGGACCGGCTCGAAGTCCCGGTAGGGATGGCGGAAGTGGAAGAGTCCGTGGCGGGGCAGCGATTCGGATCGTCGCATCGGGCGTTCTCCGGGCTTGTGAGGATCGTGGTGCCGCCGAACTTCGCGCGCGGGTATCATCGCCGTATCAAAAGCGCGTCATGGCGCCCCGTTCCCGCCATCGCGGTGGCCGCCCGGGGCTGCCTCTGGAACGCTTTTTTCCGTATGATTATCCCTGAGACGCGGACGGATGACCGGGGAGCAGCCATGGCCGGCGGACGTGGGATCGGGGAACCATACGGGGACGGATCCGGCGGTGGCGGGAGCGGCTGGGGCGCCGGGCCCGCGGGTCCGATGCGCACCCTGGCGGAACGGCGGCTGGCGCGGCTGCTGGAGGAGTTCACGCGTCGGCAGCGGGAGAGTCCGACGCTGGTGGTGCGACCCTGGTGGTGGCCGGGGGCGGAGCGGTCCGACGCCGGGAGAGGGTCGGGTGGCGCGTTCGGGTTCGTGGTCGAGTACTGCCCAGCCGGGGAGGAGTGCGCTGAGATCGCGGTCCGTGTGGACCGAGTGCGGGTGGAGGGCCCGACCGGTGCCCGTGAAGCGCGGCTGGACCTGGCGGCGGGCTGGCGACTGGGCTCGGAGGACGTGGGCTACCCGGAGACGCTGGCGAACCATCTCCTCCGGCTGGCGGACCGCGTGTTGAACGAGGCCGCCTGACGGCACCCCCTTTCCGTCTTCATCGATCCCGGCACCGTGGTCGGTGAACGGGGAACGCATGACGGATGCGGGCGCGTGGCGAGCGGTCGTGGGGTCGCCTGCCGGAGCCGTGGCGAGACGTTATCATTCGGCGGGAGCCACGTCCGGCGCAGCGCGACGCGCCGGCCCAACACAGCAGCCGCATGACGCACCGAGTCCTGGCACCGATGGCCGCGGCCGCGCTCGCCGCCTCCGCCACCTTCTTCGCGGCGGCGCCCGCGACCGCCCAGATCCCGCGGGTCGACGTCCGCTGGGAGCCCGACTACCCCGTTCAGGGCCGTCTCTTCCGCGTTGTGGTGGACGCGGACCGGCCCGAGCACCTGCAGGCGCTCGAGGCGAGCTTCGCCGATCAGCGCCTCCACTTCCGGGAGCTCGGGCCGGGCGAGTACGTGGCCCTGGCCGCCGCGCCCATCGAGGCCGAGGGCGAGCTGCGCCTCCCCGTCCGGGCCCGCTGGGACGACGGCGCCACCGACTCGTTCGAGATGGCGGTTCCGATCCGGGCAGGCGACTACCGCATGGAGCAACTGGGCGTCGCGCCGCGATACGGCGCCCCACCCGACTCCGCCACCCAGGCCCGGATGCGGCGGGAATCGGAGCGGGCGCGCGAGGTGTCGCGCCGCTCCCACGAAACGCCCCGGCTCTGGAGCACCGTCGTGCACCCCCGCCCCACCGCCATCACCAGCGGTTACGGCGACGGACGCTAGTTCAACGGCCGGGTCACCAGCCGGCACATGGGCACCGACTTCCGCGGTGCTGTGGGCGCGCCGGTGAAGGCGGCGGCCCGGGGCGTCGTGGCGCTCGTGGACACGTTCCATCTCGGCGGCGGCGTCATCTACCTCGATCACGGGGCCGGCCTGGTCACCGCCTACCTGCACCTGAGCGATCAGCTCGTGGCCGAGGGGGACACGGTGGAAGCCGGGCAGGAGATCGGGAAGGTGGGCGCGACGGGTCGCGTCACAGGGCCGCACCTGCACTGGCTCGTCCGCTACGGCGCCATCACCGTCGACCCGCTGAGCCTGCTGGAGGTGGCGGACCAGCCCGCGGGCTCGGCGGCGGAACCGCCCGAGGGCCCGGCGACCGCCGAGCCCGCCGAGGGCCCGGGAGTGGCGCAGGGCTACCGACTCATCAGGAACCCGCCCGCGAGGAGCACGAGCCCGCCGAGGATGGCCGGCAGGTAGAACGTGTAGAAGCGCCACCAGATCAGGAGCCCGGCCAGGTAGGTCGAATCCAGCAGCCCGCCCAGCGCGACCGCGAAGCCCGCCTCCACCGCGCCGCCGCCCCCCGGCGAGGGGACGAGGGCGCCGCCGTAGAGGAGGAAAAACGGCCACCCGATGAGGGCGGCCATCCCCTCACCGTGGACCTGCCCCCAGGCCAGCGCCGGCAGGATCGCGAACCTCGCCAGGATGTGGACCGCCGTCGCCGCTCCTACCGCTCCCAGCGTGCGGTGATGG
>JBKGZE010000330.1:0-3496 GCA_046545735.1 Gemmatimonadota bacterium
GCACGAGGCGGTGGTTCTCCTCCCGGGCGTCGGCCAGCGCCGCCTCGAGGTCGGCGGTCTTTCGCGCC
This sequence comes from Gemmatimonadota bacterium, assembly GCA_046545735.1. Taxonomy (GTDB): domain Bacteria; phylum Gemmatimonadota; class Gemmatimonadetes; order Longimicrobiales; family RSA9; genus JAWVYT01. The sequence goes on from JBKGZE010000330.1 coordinate 69, forward strand.
GTCTCCTCCTTCTTCCCCGTCTTCCCGGTGGACAGCACCTGGGCCGGCCGCGAGCCGTCGCGGTAGACGGTGACGCCCTTGCACTTCAGCGCGTGGGCCTGGAGATAGATCTCCCGGACGTCGTCCTCGGTGGCCGACTCGCTGAAGTTGCAGGTCTTGCTGATGGCGCTGTCCGTGTGCTCCTGGAAGGCCGCCTGCATGCGGATGTGCCACGCCGGGGTCACATCGTGGGAGGTGACGAAGACGCGCTGGACGTCGGCGGGCACCTCGTCGAAGTGGATGTGGCCCTCCGCGGCGATCCGCTCCATGAGCCCCTCGCTGTACCACCCCTGCTCCTTCGCGATCCGGACGAAGTCCTTGTTCACGTCCGGCATGAGGCTGCCCGCCTGGTTGCGCATGAAGGCCACGGCGAAGAGCGGCTCGATCCCGCCGGAGCAGTCGGCGAAGATGGAAATCGTCCCCGTGGGCGCCACGGTGGTGATGTTGGAGTTCCGGAGCCGGCGCACCGGGCGGACGCGGTTCCCGTCCACGCGGGCGGCTGTCTCGTCGGGGCCCCTGATCGACTCCTCCCAGGCGGGGAAGACGCCGCGGCTCTCGGCCAGCTTCTCGCTGGCGACGCGAGCCTCCTCGTCGATGAAGGCCATGACCTTCCGGGCCAGCGCGATGCCCTCGTCGCTGTCGTAGGGGACGCCGACCCGGACCAGGAGGTCCGCCCAGCCCATGACGCCGAGGCCGATCCGCCGGATGCGCTGCGCCAGCTCGGTGATCTCGTCCAGCGGGTACCGGTTGGCGTCGATCACGTTGTCCAGGAAGTGGACCGCCAGGTGGACCACGCCGCGGAACGCGTCCCAGTCGATCTTCTCGTCGACGGGGGCGTCGGGCGCGAGGTCGTCCTTCACGAACATCCCGACGTTCACGCTCCCCAGGTTGCAGACGTCGTAGGGGAGAAGCGGCTGCTCGCCGCACGGGTTCGTCGCCTCGTAGCTGCCCAGCGTCGGGACCGGGTTGTACCGGTTCGCCTCGTCGATGAAGAAGACGCCCGGCTCGCCCGTGGCCCACGCGCCGTGGATGATCAGGTCGAAGATCTCGTTCGCGTCCTCCACCCCCACCACCTCGCCCGTCCGCGGGCTCTTCAGCTCGTACGTCTCCCCGGCCTTCACCGCCGCCATGAACGCGTCGGTGATCGCCACGCTGATGTTGAAGTTCGTCACCTGCGTGACGTCCTCCTTGCACGTGACGAACTCCCGGATGTCCGGGTGGTCCACGCGCAGGATCCCCATGTTCGCGCCCCGGCGCGTGCCGCCCTGCTTCACCACCTCCGTGGAGCCGTCGTACAGCTTCATGAAGCTGACCGGGCCGCTGGCCACCCCCATGGTGGACTTCACGACGTCGTTCTTCGGACGCAGACGGCTGAAGCTGAAGCCCGTGCCGCCCCCCGACTGGTGCACCAGCGCCATGGCCCGCAGCGTGTCGTAGATGCCGTCCCGACCGTTGCTCAGCGCGTCCTCCACAGGCAGCACGAAGCACGCGCTCAACTGCCCCAGCGGGCGGCCGGCGTTCATCAGCGTCGGGCTGTTCGGCTCGAACAGACGCTGCGTCATCAGTCGGTAGAACTCCCGCGCCAGCGCGTCCACTGCGCCGTCGCTCGCGCCGTGCCGTGCGTCCTCCTCGGCGACGATCCGCGCCACGCGCCAGAACATCTGCTCCGGCTCCTCGATCGGCTCGCCGGACTCGTTCTTCCTGAGGTAGCGCTTGGCCAGGATGATCCGGGCGTTCTCGCTCATGTCCGCCCGGGGCAGGTCCTCGGGCAGCGCGTCGGCCGGGGGCGGAGAGTGGGCAGGCTTCGGCGTCATGTGTCCTCTTCTTCAGCCGGCTCCGCAGAGCCGCATGCGTGGATAAGTCGTCTGCTGCAGTGTGTTCGGCCGGGCTCCGGCAAAACCGCGCCACGTAGCCGGTCGCCGGGGGGCGACCCGTTGCGAAATGCGCTACATGTTGTGCGGGGATCCAAGTATGCCACCATATATTGGGGGTGTCAAGGCCGCCGTTCTGCACAGAGTTATACACCGCGGAGGGCGTTCATTTCCCTGCGGATGCAGCGGTTGTCCACACTGTCCACAGGGTTACGGGTTACGGTTTACGGTTTACGGGTTACGGTTTACGGCTTTCGGCTCACGGTTCGCCCACCGACCACCGACAACCGACCACCGACCACCGACAACCGACCACCGACAACCGACCACCGACAGCCGACCACCGACAGCCGACCACCGACCACCGACAACGCTACCCGTCGATGCCGTAGGTCCTCATCTTCCGCCAGAGGGTGGAGCGGTGGATGCCGAGGTCGTCGGCGGCCTTGGTGCGGCTGCCGCCGGTGCGGCTGAGGGCCTCGGCGATGACCTCCCTCTCGTGCTTCTTCTGGGGCGTCACGCCGTTGACGACGCGGCTCTGTCTGGTGACCGATTCGGGCAGGTGCTCCAGCTGGACCACGGGGCCGTGGCACATGACGAAGGCGTGCTCGATGGCGTTTTCGAGCTCGCGGACGTTGCCGGGGAACGGGTACTTCCGGAGCGCGGCGATGGCGCCGGGCGCGAGGTGGTCGATGCTCTTGCCGGTCTTCTTGCGGAAGTGCTTGAGGAAGTGGTCGGCGAGGAGGGGGATGTCCTCGGGGCGGTCGCGCAGCGGCGGGATCCGCAGCTCGACGACGTTGATGCGGAAGAAGAGGTCCTCGCGGAAGGTGCCCTGCTCGATCCGCTCGCTGAGGTCGGCGTTGGTGGCGGCGAGGATGCGGGCGTCGGTGCGGAGGGTCTTGGTGGAGCCGAGGGGCTGGTACTCGCCGTTGTTGAGGACGCGGAGGAGCTTGACCTGGAGCGACGGCTCCATCTCGCTGATCTCGTCGAGGAGGAGTGTGCCGCCGTTGGCGAGGCAGAACTGGCCGGGCTTGTCGCGCTTGGCGTCGGTGAACGCGCCTTTCTCGTAGCCGAAGAGCTCGGATTCCAGGAGGGTGGCCGGGAGCGCGGCGCAGTTGAGCTTGATGTAGGGCCCGTACTTCCGGGGGCTCAGGTGGTGGATGACCTGGGCGATCAGCTCCTTCCCGACCCCGCTCGACCCCTGGATGAGGACGCTGCACTCGGACTTGGCCACGTCGGGCAGCAGCTGGACGAGCTGCTGCATCTCCCGGTTCACGCTGACGATCTCGTCGAGCACGTGCCGCTCGGCGAGCCGCACCTTGAGGTGCTCGATCTCGGACAGGTCGCGGAAGAACTCCACCGCGCCCACGATCTCGCCGTCCGGGTCCTTCAGCATGGTGGTCGTGACGCTGATCGGGAGCTCGCACCCCTCCCGGGTGATCATGGTCACGCGCACGTTCTCCACCGGCTCGTGGTGGTGCAGCGTGTCCTTCAGCGCGCACCACCACGAGCCGGTGG
>JBKGZE010000331.1:0-3468 GCA_046545735.1 Gemmatimonadota bacterium
GGGCGAATTGAAGATGGTTCACGGTTTACGGTTCACGGTTCACGGTTCACGGTTCCACCGTAAACCGTAGTCCGTGAACGGGGGTGGGCCAGGGGGCTGGGCCGGCGTGGATCCCGCGAGCTCATAGAGGCTTGCCGTGGAATGAAGGAAATAGTAGGGGTCTGCCCCACATGAGTTTCATCCACCTCCCGACTGCGACTGGCCGACCCAACGGGCACTTTGCATAGCGGAATGGGGTCCGCGGCGCGCGGGTAGGGGCTTCGCCGGAGAGTCGCCGTCGGGCCCTGTTCCATCCCCCGGGAGCCTGAAAAGGTTCAGCATGCCCAGCTCGATCCTTGTACCTGTCGACGGCTCCACCTTCGCTGAGCACGCTTTCCCGTACGCCCTGGGCATCGCCCGCCGCACGGATGCGACGCTGCACCTGGCGCTGGTCCATGTTCCGCCCGATGTCGTGGGGCCCGCGTACCCGCTGACCGAAGCGATTCAGGCGCAGCACGAGGAGCAGCGTGACCGGGAGACCGGCTACCTGGAGCGGCTGATCGAGCGGCTGAGGCCCTCGGGCGTGCCGATCCGCCCGGCGCTGCTGCGGGGCCGGGTTCCGGCGGCGCTCGGGGAGTACGTGGAGGAGCGGGGCATCGGCCTGGTCGTCATGACGACCCACGGTCGGGGCGGGCTTCAGCGGGCGTGGCTGGGGAGCACGGCGGACAGTCTGGTCCGCCACTGCGTGATCCCGATCCTCATGGTCCGTCCGTCGGAAGAGACCCGGGAGATCGGCCCCGGCGGCGACCGTACGATCCGACGGATGCTGGTGGCCCTCGACGGCAGCGAGGCGTCGGAGGCGGCGCTGCGCGACGCCCTTCAGCTCGGGATCACCGCCGACGCGACGGTGGCACTACTCCACGTCCTCCAGCCGGCCGTCGCCGCGTCGTCGCCCTACCTGCCGCAGACGATCCAGCTGACGCAGGACGAGATGAGCGCCCGGGAGAAGCAGATGCGCCGGTATCTGGAGGAGGTGGCGGCGCGCGATGCCCTGGCGGAACGGACCACGGAGCTGCGCGTGGAGGTGGACTACTACCCGGCCCCGGCGGTGCTCGACGTCGCCGAAGAGCTCGACGTCGACCTCATCGTCCTCGGCACCCAGGGCCGGGGCGGACTGCGCCGCCTCATACTGGGCAGTGTGGCCGACAAGGTAATTCGGGGCACCCACCGACCGGTGTTGGTACACAGGGGAGTGGGTCGCAGTGTGCGCATGACATACCGTGCCCGGCATCAAACGTCCGAGCAAGCCGAGGCCAACGCGCACCCGTAGTCGGTCACGCTGCCAGGCTCACGAAGGACGAGCTCAGCGGCTCGGGCATCCGGCCCGCCACCTCCACCACGACCACAATCCGTTCCTCTGTGCCCCGTTCCCCTGTGCCTCCATGCGATGGACCTCGGTCCTTCTGTGGGGGTAGCCGGTGGCATGAGCAACGGAGTGAGCACGACCGCGACGGCCACGGACGCCGTCCTCTTCGACCTGGACGGCACCCTGATCGACACCAGGAGCATCTACCTGGAAGCGTACCGCAGGGCCGTCGAGCCGTACCTGCGCGAGGATCTCACGCCGGAGGACATCATGGCGCTCCGGCCCACCTCGGAGATCGCGTTCCTGCGGGCGGTGGTCCCCGAGTCCGATTTCGACGCCTGCCTGGACGGCTTCTACCGTGCGTACCAGGCGCTGCACGTCGGTGGTGAGCCCGGCGTATTCCCGGGCGTGCCCGCCACCCTCGCCCGTCTTCGCCGGGCGGGAGCCCCGCTGGGACTGGTGACGGGGAAGAGCCGCCGCTCCTGGGAGATCACCCGGGCCGTGACAGATTCGCTGGAACCGTTCGACGTGCTGGTCTTCGATGACGACGTCCGGGCCCCCAAGCCCGACCCGCACGGGCTGGAGCTGGCTCTCGAGCTCCTGCGCGTCGAGCCGGGTCGGGCGGTCTACGTGGGCGACACGGTGAGCGACATGGAGGCGGCTCGCACCGCCGGCGTCCGCCCGATCGCCGCGCTCTGGGCCCACCCCCCCGAACACCGGGACCAGCACCTCGAGCGGGTGCGCGCGGTGGGTGCCACCGCCGCGGAGCGTCCGGAGGCGCTGCTGCAGATCCTGGCCCTGGACTGAGCGCGGCTCCGGCCCGACACCTCGGAGCCTCCCGCCGCGCCCGCCGCTTCCGGCCAATTCCCCCCTCGCCCTCCCCCCTCCTCGACCGGCGTTCACGCACCGCCCGACTGCCGGATGTTCGGCGCCGAGATGTCGGCAACGGCCCCTGCCGACCCGCGAAATTTCGCGTAATACCGCCACGTTCTCCCTGGCACGCCGCTTGACTCCATCCGTGGCCGGCGGTGGGAACGAGATCCCACCTGTCTCGCTCAAATACGGAGATAGAAACATGAGATACCTGCGACGTTGCAGGGTTTACCTGGCTGCGCTCCTGGTCGGTCTCGCTGTGCCCACCATGGCCGCCGCCCAGGAGCAGGCGGACGACGAGCTGGAGCTGGGCATCGGCGGCGTATACACCGCCTGGTTCCAGAACCAGCAGGACTTCTTCCTCGGGAAGACGGACTACAACGACCGGTACGCCGTGCAGATGCTGCGGCTGAACCTGAGCCTCGGCTACGGCGACTACATCAAGGCCGTCACCCGCTTCGACATGGCCCAGGGCTGGTGGGGCGTCGACAACAGCGACTGGCGTGGTGACCACGACCCTGACAACGCCAGCCTGTCCTCCCGCTTCAGCAACAAGGACACGAACTACGCGCTGCACGTCGACCTGGCCTACCTCGAGTTCCTGTTCCCCGGCACGCCGGTCCGGGCGCAGGTCGGCCGCACGTTCTACGGGCTCGGCAACAAGATCATCCTGGACAGCAACTTCGACGGGATCCGGCTGAACGCCGCGTTCGATGCCGGCACCCTGGGCCTCGCCTACGCCAAGGTCTACGAGGGCGTGGACGGCCTCACGGACAACGACCTGTCGGAGACCGGCGGGGTGGACGGCGAGGACGCCGACCTGCTCATGGCCACCTTCGACAGCAAGGCGCTGGACGGCGCCCTCTCGTGGGGCCTCTTCGGCATGTACTACGTGGACCGGGGTGACGACGACGGCACCACGTTCATGCCCAACGAGATCGACTACTTCCGCGCCCGCTTCACGCCCAACGTGAGCTCGCTCACCGCGGTCGGCATGACGGCCAACTACACGAACAAGGACCTCGGGCTCAACGTGCAGGGCGAGGTCGACTACCTGACCGGCACGGACGACGTGGACAACGCCACGTCGGGCCCCAACCAGCTGCTGGACATCAACAACGGCGAGCTGAGCGGCTACAACCTGTACGCCAAGGCCACCAAGTCCGTCGGCCCGAAGGCCGACCTGGGCGTGGTGTTCGGCCGGGGCAGCGGCGATGACGACCTGACCAGCGGCGAGGGGAACATCAACC
>JBKGZE010000332.1:0-3459 GCA_046545735.1 Gemmatimonadota bacterium
CTGCAACCCTCCGGGGGCGAAGGCTGTCCCACGTACCAACAGACGCGAGGCAGCCCGCCTCCGCCCCGATCAAGCTGCGAGTCGACCATGCCCCCAGCCGATCCTGCCGGACGCGCCCGCTGCGCGACAGCCGCGGTCCTCCCGCCGTTGCCGGCCGTGCTCACGTTCCTGCTCCTCCTCCCTGCCGGGGTGGCGCGGGCCCAGACGGCGGCCCCGGAGCCGGCGGAGCTGGACGCCGCCCGCGGCGCGTTCTACCGGCACGACTTCGTCGAGGCGGAGCGGGTGCTCGAGCGCGTGCTGGCCGGCGCCCCGTCACCGGCCGACGCCGCCGAGGCGCACCGCAGCCTGGCCACACTGGCGTGGCGGTTCCGCGCGGACCCGGAGCGCGGCCGGGACCACCTCCGTCGGGCGCTGCGTCAGGGCGTGCAGCGCTCGAAGTCGTTCGGTGAGCTGTCCCGCCTCGAGCGCGCCGCCGGGGCCTGGGAGGCGGCCCGGGTCGCTTCGGACTCGGCATGGGCCGCGGCCGGATCTCCAGGAGACAGCCTCCGGGCGGTGGTGCTCCTCTCTCGCGCCCTCACGGCCGCGGCCGACCGCCGGCTGGAAGCGGGGCACTGGATCGACGCCGACCTCCGCGCCCACCTCGAGCGCGCCCGCGCGGCGCTCTCGGCCAGCGTGCTCAGAGAGCCCGGCCTCCTGGAGCCGGCGGACCAGCTGCTGATCGTCGGGCTCCTCCTCGACGACGGCGCCACCGCCCTCCGAGGCTGGCGCTCGTATTACGCCTCCGTGGGGGACCAGAACGGCCCGATCCCCGGGGCGAGGCGAACGCTCGAGTCGCTCCTGCCCCGCTGGGACGGTCCGCGCACGGCCGGCCCCGCCCGGACTGCGGTCATCCGCGCGCTGACGGCGTCGGCGATGCTCGAGGCCGCCCGCGTCCTGGCGCTCGACCCGCGCGTCTCCCCCGCCCCGATCGACGACCCGAACGTGGCCGACATGGTGGGGTACACCCGCTTCCTGGAGCGGGCCCGCGCCAGCGCCACCGACTACTACCGGGCGGTCGCGGCCGGTGAGGGGGCGGAGCGCCAGTGGCCGTTCCGGGACACCGTCGTCGTCATGGGCCGGGAGCTGATGGCCCAGCTGAGCTGGGCGCAGGCGCCGCCGGAGCCCGACGATTCGCCCTGGGCCACCGACATCTGGGACACGCTCCGCGACCGCTTCGGCGCCGAGGTCAGCTGGGGCCGGGTGGCCGGCGTGTTCGGGCTCCGGATCGGTCACAGGGTCATCGACGATCGCCGGACGGTCGAGCAGTACGGCCACAGCGCCGAGTTCCAGCTCCTGTCCCTGGACCGGATGGTGGTGGACGACTACCAGACGTGGGCGTGGGACGGCGCGGCCGCCACGGGCGGCTACGCCACGGCCGAGCGCGTGGTCCAGCTGCGGCCCGGGTACGCGGACGGCGGCATCCGCGCCTGGCGGAGCCTTCAGGAGGCGGACACGACGGAAACCGCGTACAACGCCCATGACGGCGCCCTCGAGGCGTGCGCCTTCGTTCCGGGGTTGAACGAGCGGATCCGGCGCCAGGGTCTGGAGCAGCTCCGGGACTCGCTCGCGGCGGAAGGGCTCCACGGATCCGCGCTCCGTAGCGCCTTCCTGGCCGCGTACGATCGGGCGGCCGTCGAGACGAGCATCTTCGCCCACGAGGGGCGTCACGCCATCGACGGCGGCCTCGGGATCACGGACTCGCCCGAACTCGAGTTCCGCGCGAAGCTCGCCCAGGTCGCGTTCGCCCGCTTCCCGCGCCTCGCCCTCGGCTCCATCCTGAGCCCCGACATCGGCGAGCCCACCCCCCACGGCCTCGCCAACGAGCGCGTCCTCTGCGGCGTGGTCCAGTGGATGGCCCGGCACGCCGCGGAGATCCACGGCCTCGATACCGAACGCCCCCTCCTGCCCCAACTGGCACTCCTCACCGACCACCAGCTGCGCGCGGCGTTCCGCTCCCAGGACCCGCTCGCCCGACCCTGATCCCGACCGTGATCCCGCCCGGTCCCGCCCGGGCGGGCGGGGCGGCCACCGCTCGGAGGAGCCCGCCGCCAGCCCGCTCGGATCGGCTGAGCCATCAGCCGTCCCGCAGGAGCGCGGCGCGCTGGTCCAGCCGCATGAGCCCCAGCTCCAGCGCCATCGCCACCGCCTGACGGTACTCCTCCCGGCCCAGGCGCCGGTCGATCTCCGGGTAGCGCCCCCCGCCCACCTTCCCGGCCGGACGGTACTGGTCCATCAGGTTCACGTACGTGCCCGGACCGAGCTCGGCCGCGATCCACTCCAGGACCGCCCGCGTCTCGTCCAGCAGCCCCGGCATGACCAGGTGCCGGACCAGCACCCCTCGACCCGCGAGGCCGTCCGGGCCGATGACCAGATCGCCCACCTGCCGGTGCATCTCCCGGATCGCCGCCGTTGCGGCCGCCGGGTAGTCGGCGGCCTTCAGGAGTCGTCCGGCGAGGGCGGGGGAGAGCAGCTTCAGGTCCGGCATGTAGATATCGACCACGCCGTCCAGCCAGGCCAGGGAGCGTGGGGCGTCGTAGGCGCTGGTGTTGTACACGACCGGAAGCGACAGCCCCTCCTCCGCCGCCAGCGCCAGCGCCTCCAGCACCTGCGGCACCACGTGCTCCGGCGTGACCCAGTTGATGTTGTGCACGCCCCGACGCTGGAGCGTGAGCATGAGCCGGGCGAGCCCCGCGGCCGTGATCGCCGCCTCGTCGGGCCCCGGCCGCAACCCCTGGCTGATGTCCGCGTTCTGGCAGAACACGCACCGCAGGTTGCAGTGCCCGAAGAAGATCGTGCCGGACCCCCGTCGTCCGCGCAGGCACTCCTCCTCGCCCATGTGCGGGAACGCGCTGTAGACCACAGCGAGCCGGGCCGTCTTGCACGCGGACCACTTCCCCACCAGCCGATTCACGCCACAATCCCGCGGACAGAGGCGGCAGTCGGCGAGCGCCGCCACCGCCTCCTCGGCGCGACGGCGGAGCTCACCCGCCGGCAGCGACAGGTAGGCGGGTTTCATGGCGTCGGATCCAGGCAGCACGGTCCCTCTCCATCCCACCGGGTGCACGGGGCGCCCACGGACGGCGTCACCTCCTTCTGAAGCGTTGCTCAAGCGTGACCGCGACGCAATCCTCCCGGCCCGGTCCAGGCCGGGGCGGGCGCTTTACCGGCCGGCGTTGGCCACCGCCAGAGCCGCTGGCGCGTTCCCGACCACCGCAGGAGCCGCCGGTCAGCGGCGCCGTCGGAGCCGACTCAGGGCCACGAGCACGAGGGCCGAGAGCAGCAGGGGAAGCAGGCTGCCGTACTCGGGGCCGAGCACGGACCGGAGCACGGCGGTCCCGCTGTCGCCCAGGGCCCAGCGGAGCGCCGCGCCGTCGCGCAGCTCCCCGGCCACCGCCGCCATCCCGCCCACCAGCACCGCCG
>JBKGZE010000333.1:0-3457 GCA_046545735.1 Gemmatimonadota bacterium
GGCCTCTGCTGGTGGGGATAACTGTGAAAGCCGTGTCGCTGGGCAACAGGAAGAGGTCTGCGCACGCCAGGATCTCGGCCACCGAGTCCTGCTTCCCCAGGTAGGCGACGCGATCGGGGACCCCTTCCTGCTCCGCCACCTCCCGGGTATGGCCGCGCTCGGGCCCATCCCCGATGAAGACGAGCCGCGCCGGCCGCTCCCGGTGGATCCGGGCGAAGACGCGGACCACGTCGCTCACCCGCTTGACCGATCGGAAGTTCGAGATGTGCATGATCACCGCCTCATCGGGCGCCGCGAACTGGTGGCGGTGGCACGGCTCGAGGTCGCGCCGGTAGACGTCCAGGTCCACGAAATTGGGGATGACCTCGATGCTCTCCGCGGATACCTCGAAGCGCTCGACCGTCTCTCGCTTCAGGAACTCGGACACGGCGGTGACGCCGTCGGACTTCCGGAGCGAGAACCGCGTGATGGCGTGATAGGACGGGTCGCGCCCCACCAGGGTGATGTCGGTCCCGTGCAGCGTGGTCACGACCCGGGGCCCACGGCCTTCCATGAGCTGGGTGGCGAGCCAGGCGGACGTGGCATGGGGGATGGCGTAATGGACGTGCAGCAGGTCCAGCCCCCGTCGCTCCGCCGTGTTCTGCATCTCCACCGCCAGCGCCAGCGAGTAGGGCGGATAGTCGAAGAGCGGATAGATCGGGACCTTGACCTCGTGGTAGTAGACGTTCTCCACGAACTGCGAGAGCCGGAACGGCTGCGCGTAGGTGATGAAGTGGACCTCGTGTCCACGGCGGGCGAGCTCGAGACCGAGCTCGGTGGCCACCACACCGGAGCCGCCGTAGACGGGGTAGCCCGTGATCCCGATCTTCAGGCTGCGCGCCATGCCCCCACCATTTCCTCCACCAGCTCCCCCTCCGGTCGCGTGCCGTCCAGCCAGGTCGCCCGCTCCGGGAGCTGGTTGCGGAACCACGTGAGCTGCCTCCGGGCGTACCCCCGGGTCCTGCGCCGGATCCGCTCCGCCGCTTCATCCAGGTCGAGCTCGCCCCGCAGATGCGCCGCGATCTCCGGGTACCCCGTCGCGTTCATGCCCGGCGCGCCGGGCCCGTACCCCGCCTCCAGCAGCCGGGCCACTTCGTTCACCAGACCCGCCTCCAGCATGGCGTCCACCCGCCGGTTGATCCGGTGGTACAGCTGATCGCGCGGCAGGTCCAGGACGAAGATCGGCCCTTCCAGCGGCGGTGTGGTGGGCGGCTGGTGCCGCTGCCACCACGGGAGCGTCCGACCGGTGAGGAGAACCACCTCCAGCGCCCTCAGCACCCGTTGCGCCCCTCCCCTCTCCCGGAGCGTCCCGGCGCTCTCCGCGTCCAGGCGCTCCAGCCAGCGCCGGAGTCGCTCGGGCTCCAGGCCGTCCAGCACCTCCCGCAGGCGTTCCCGTCGGCTCCGCTCCATCGGGGGCTCGCGGAACAGCGGGTCCGTGAGTGCGCGGATGAAGAAACCGGTCCCGCCCACCACGACAGGCACCCGGCCCCGCCCGGCGATCTCGTCGATCCACCGCACGGCGTCGCGGGCGAACCGGCCGGCGCTGTATCGCACATCGGGATCCACCAGGTCGAGCCCGTGATGCGGCGCCCGTGCCCGCTCGGCGGGCGTGGGCTTGGCGGTGCCGACGTCGAGTCCCCGATAGACCTGGCGCGAGTCGGCGGAGATGACCTCGCCGTCCAGGGCCTCGGCCACGTCGAGGGCGAGGGCGGTCTTGCCGACTGCGGTCGGCCCTGTGAGGACGAGGGCCCGAGGCGCCGGGGGGCTGCCGGCCGCCGGTCCGCGGGAGTGGGCGGGGTCCGGTCCGTGGTCAGCCATGGCGGCCGAACCGCCGCTCGAGCTCGTCGAGCGAGAGTCGGACGACGGTGGGCCGGCCGTGCACGTCGTGGTACGGGAGCTCGGTCGCGAACAGGTCGTCGAAGAGGGTGCGCATCTCCTGGGCGGACAGCCGCTGCCCCGCCTTGATGGCGCCCTTGCAGGCGAACGTCATGGCCAGCCGCTCGTACTGGTTCCGCGCCGCCCGCGTGAGCTCGCTCCCCTCCGCCAGCTCCGCCAGCATCTCGCGCAGGCATCGTTCGGCGTCGAACCACGGGTGGGGGTTGGGGGCGGCGTGCACGATGACCGTACGGCCGCCGAACGGCTCCGCCTCGAACCCGGCCTGCTCCAGCAGCGCCCGCGTGTCCTCGACCACGGCGTATTCGGCGGGCGAGAGCCGGAGCGTGATGGGGAACAGGAGGCGCTGGCTGGGTCGGCCGCCGGCGTCGAAGTCCCGCATCAGCGCCTCGAAGAGGATCCGCTCGTGGGCCGCGTGTTGATCGATGATGAGGAGACCGCTCCGGGTCTCCGCCACGATGTAGGTGTCGTGGACCTGCCACAGCGCGTGCCGCCGCTCCTCGTCCACGCCGGCCGCCTCGGCCTTGTCCCCGATGGTCCCGGCCGACTCCGCCGAGTCGCGCGGCGCCGTGGCCACGAAGAACGCCAGCTGCCCTTCGTCCCCGGCGGCAGGCTCTGCCCCGCCGGCGCCCGCACCCCGTCCCGGGGCCGGATCCTCGCGTCGCCGGATCTGCGGAAGGGACGGCCGCCGGTCCAGCGTGGCCGCGCTCTCCACCACCGACATGGCGTCGCGCACGGCCGATTCGACCGCCGCTTCGACCGCGGCCGGCCTGGCGAACCGGACCTCCGCCTTGGCCGGGTGGACATTGACATCGACCGCCCCCGCGGCCAGCTCCAGGTAGAGGAGGAGCGAGGGCCGGGCGCCGTCCGGAACCGTGGTCCGGTACCCCCGCTCCGCGGCCGCGAGCAGGGCGCGATCCCGGAACGGACGCTTCCCCACGAACAGGTGCGTGCGCCGGGGCCCGCTCACCGCGGCGTCCGGTCGCTCCACCAGTCCGGCCACCTCCGTGCCCGTCTCCTGGTAGGACACCGGCACCAGGGCGCCGGCGAAGCCATCGCCCCAGAGCGCGGCCGTGCGCCCGGCCAGGTCGCGCGCGGCGGGCAGCTCCAGGAGCGTGCGCCCGTTCGACTCGAGCCGGAACGCCGCCGACAGGTGCGCCAGCGCCAGCCCGGTCATGACCTCGGCGATGGCCCGGGTCTCCACCGCCGCGCTCTTCAGGAACTTGGCCCGGGCGGGCACGTTGAAGAACAGGTTGCCCACGGTCACCGTGGTTCCACGCTGGCGGGCGCAGTCCTCCGCTCCCAGGATCCGGCCGGCCGACACCCGGACGCGGGTCCCCACGCCGCCCGCTTCCGCGGTCTCCAGCGTGAGTCGGGAGACACTGGCGATGGACGGGAGGGCCTCGCCCCGGAACCCGAAGCTGCGCACGGCCCGCAGGTCGTCCTCCGTGGCGATCTTGCTCGTGGCGTGGCGGTCCAGCGCCAGGAGCGCGTCCTCCCGACCCATCCCGTGGCCGTCGTCGGA
>JBKGZE010000334.1:0-3446 GCA_046545735.1 Gemmatimonadota bacterium
GCCCTAGCGTAGTGCCACGGCCGCCCGGACGGAAGGGTCAGACCGTGGACGCGATCAGCAGCTGCGCGACGAAGTAGAGGGGCAGTCCGACGAGCCGGTTCGCCGGCGACGGCGCGACGAAGCGGTTCCGGGCCACCAGGATGTCCGACGCCGCGAAGGCGATCGCTCCCGTCGTCACCACCGGCGATCCCGTCCCGACGGCCAGGGCGACCATGGCGGCGATGGCGAGCAGGTACGCGGCAACCGGGATCCGCATCCGGGTCGGGAGCCCGGCGGCCAGGAGCCACCGGAGTACGACGACCCCCACCACCACCATTCCGGCGGCGCCGACCATCGCCGACGCCCCCACGCCCGCGATGGTGAACGCGACGGCGTAGGCGACGTGGGCGAGGAGGAACGCGGCGAGCCCCGTGACGAAGGAGCGGCGGCTGTCGCCCAGGAGGAAGAAGTCGCCAGCCCAGGAGAGCAGGAGGGCCAGCAGGACGAACCGGCCATAGGGCGTGCCGGGTGCGCCCAGCGCGAGGGCGAACGCCAGGTACCCGGAGGCGGCGGTCATCTTGAGCGCGCCGCGGCCGGGCCGGCCGGTTGCATCCACGACGGCGGCGGCGGTGCCGGCCAGGAGCGTGAGCAGGGCGAGGGCGGGGGTGAGCACGGTCGGCCGGATGCGAGGGAGTCAGCCCGCCTCGGACATCGTGGCCTCGCCCGCCAGCGCCGCGATCCGGGCCAGGTACTCGTCCTTGTCGAACGGCTTGCTGATGAACTGCCCCGGCTTCGCCTCCGCCAGCGCCGCGATGGCCGGGTCACCCACGTCGCCGGTGACGAAGAGGAACCGTCGAGCCAGCTCCGGCCGCTCGGCCTCGATCCACCGGTAGAGGTCGAGACCGCCGCCGTCGGGCATCTTCACGTCCGAGATCACCAGGTCCGGGTCCGCGCTTGCCAGGATCAGCCGACCGTGGGCGGACCTTGAGGGGCGGCGGCGCGGAGAACACATCGGTACGCAGGGGCGCCTATGCCCCGAACCGCAGGATCGTGAGGGCGAGCACCTTCATCGCCTGCTCCAGCTCGGCGATCTCGACATATTCGTCTGGGGCGTGGGCCCGTCGGACGTCACCGGGCCCGTAGAGGACGGTCGGCGTGCCGCTGCTCACGAGCAGCCGCATGTCCGCGCCGTACGGCATCCCCCGCACGGCCGGAGGCGCGCCGACCACGGACGCGTGCGCATCGCGTACCGCGGTCACGACGGGGTGATCGCCGGCCGTCACGGCCGGCTCGAACTCTCCGCCCCACCACTCGACCACCGGCGGATGGTCGCGGAGCCAGGGATCGCGCCGGGCCGCGTCGGCGACGGCGTCCTCGAGCTCCTGGCGCGCGGCGGAGAACGCCTCCTCCGGTGCGATCCCGAGCCGACCCTCGATCGTAACGGACTCGGGCACCGACGAGGCCCAGACGCCACCGCGTATGGTGCCCACCGAGAGCGCGTAGGGCAGCGCCAGGTCGGCGAAGAGGGGGTGCCGCGGCCTGGCGTTCCGACGGCCCTCGAGCTTCTGCAGCGCCCGGTAGACGGGAATGAGACGGTCGATTGGGTCGACTCCCTCCCCTCGGAGCGCGCCGTGGGCCGCCAGCCCCGGTACCGTGATCCGGAAGTTGATCGCCCCCGCATGGGCGGGGGCCAGCACGAACCGGGTCGGCTCCATCACGATCCCGGCGTCGCCGGTGTGGCCGCGGCGGATCGCGGCGAGGGTGCCGAGCCCGCCGTCCTCTTCGCCCGCGACGCTCTGGACCAGGACGGTTCCGGGGATCGCCGCCCCCACACTCTGGATGGCGCGGAGCGCGAAGACCGAGCAGAGGAGCCCGCCTTTCATGTCGGCCGCGCCCCGGCCGTACACCCGGCCATCTCGAACGGTGGCCTCGAACGGCGGCACGGACCATAGCCGCGGCTCGCCGGCCGGGACCACGTCCACGTGGCCATTGAGGACCAGCGTCGGGCCGGGGCCCGGCTCCCGGAAGCTGCCCGGTCCGAGGCGCCCGACCACGCCCAGCGCCCGGTCGCGCTCCACCTCTGCCGAATACCACGGGTCGCGCCGCAGCGCCTCGAGATCGATCTCCCACGCATCGACCTCCAGTCCCGATTCCGCCATCAGCGCAGCCATCCACTCCTGCGCGGGCGACTCGTTCCCGCCCGAGCTGTCCAGCGCGATCAGCTGCCGGAGCCGCTCGAGCAGCCCGTCGCGGTCGAGGGCCGAGAGCACCTCCGACTCCGTTTCGGACAGCGACGTCCCGGCGGCCTGCCGCACCGTGTCCACGGGGATCCGCCGCCTACTCGAGCCGGAAGCTCCGCGGTCCACGCGGATCGCCCGGCATGAGCAGCCAGAGGACGAGATAGGCGAGGGTGCCCGGGAACGCGGCGGACAGCACGGAAACCGCCACGTACAGGAGTCGGACGCGGGTGGCGGACCAGCCGATGTAGCGGGCGATGCCCGCGCACACGCCACCGATCAGGCGCCCTTCCCGGGGGCGGTACAGGGCGGGCCTGGGAGGCTCGCTCCGGAAGATCTCGTCGTCGCCGTCGGGCATGGCTCCTCTCCCTGCGAGGGGGTCAACCGGTCTCCGACCCCGGCGACGCGACCACGCCGGGTACGCGCAGCACGAGCCAGAGAGGGATAGCGGCCGCCAGGATCGCGATCAGCGCGGTGCCGGCGGCGAGCACCGTGAGGGCGGTGCAGAGCAGTCGTCTCATGGGTGCGGTAGTCTCGGGGTACGCGATCGTCCTCCTTGGAATGTGGGCACGAGGGCGAGTGGAAGCCAGGGGTGAGGCTGGCCGGGCGCGCCGACGCTCATGAGACGGGCGGACGCCGCCATGTACCGTTCGAAGGGCCGAGGGATCGCGCCGCCGGGGTAGGGTCTAGCCCTGCTCGTCCAGTGCGATCGTCCGGTCGATGGCGTCCCGCAGATCGTCCATCACCGCGTACATCCGGCTGATCGCTCCGTTCATGTCCACAGGGAGATTATCCAGCTCCCAGGTCGCTTCCATGAGCGCGTGCCCCAGTTCCTCGTGCATGGCGAGCAGCTTGCCGCACGGGCTCGATCGCGCGATGGCCGGCCGCCGCGCCACCGGTGTGCCGCCCGGCCTCTTGACCCGGAGCCGGAGCCCCTCCGCCGTGCACCCGGGGCAGCACGCGCCGCACTCGGGGCAGACCTGAACCCGCGCGTCGACCTCCGCGCCGCACGACCGGCACCGCGCCACCATTCCCTCGCTGGTCGATAATGGCATAGTGGACCCCCGCTAAGGACCGAATTCCAGGCGAATGCTCCCCCCACGACTCGCCGCTGTACAGTAGCCCAAGTCGACCCGGCCGGCCAGAATCCGGGCCCCGGCCGGCCAGAATCCGGCCCCCGGCCGTTGCGCGCCACCGGGTGATGGGAGCAGGTTGCCCCCGTCCACCGCA
>JBKGZE010000335.1:0-3435 GCA_046545735.1 Gemmatimonadota bacterium
CACGCGGCCGGGCGCCGGGCCGCTCACCGGTACCGCCCCGTGCGGGCGAGCGGTCGGATCCGCTCCAGCGTGGCCGGCCCGATCCCCTTCACCGCCAGCAGCGAGTCCACCGCCGGGAACGACCCCGCGGAGTCCCGGAAGGCGACGATCCGCGCCGCGAGCACCGGCCCCACCCCGGGCAGCCGGGTGAGCTCATCGGCGCCGGCGGCGTTTATGTCCACCATGTCCGCCGGTCCGGGGTGGGCGGCGGGGGGGAAGCGGAGGTGGGGGGTGAGGCGGGCGACGGTGGCGGGGCCGATGCCGGGGACGCGGGTCAGGTCGGCGGCGGTGTGGAAGCGGCCGTCCCGGCGCGCCTGGACGATGCGGGCGGCGATGGCGGGGCCGACGCCCGGGAGTCGGTTGAGCTCGTCGGCGTCGGCGCGGTTCGGGTCGATCGTCTCGCCTTCGGCGAGGGGTCGGCTGCGGCGCTCCTCCTCCGCGACGGCGTCCGCGGTGGCGGCGATGTGGGCGTCGAGGTCGATCCCCTGCCCGGGCGCGCCCGGCTCGGGCAGGGCCCCCACCCGGACGGCGGCGCTCAGGAGGAGGATGGCGGCGATGAAGGCGAGGGCGCGGCGTTCGTCAGGTGTGACGGTCATTCCGGCGTGGTGGAACGGGAGTGCCTGGAGCGACTCGCGCGACGCATCTGCCGCACGAGGTCGTACTGCTCATCCCCGGGAAACGTGCGCCGCGAACGCCCCTCCACAGTAGGTCGGCGCCGACCGGGTGAGAATGGCTGGACGGGACGTGTGCCCGACGCGTCCGGCCGCTATCTCGGGATCCGTCCCGCCTGGACGTTGAACTGGCCGAAAAACCCGAGCTGGAGCTGGCTGGAGCCGGCGCGGGTGCCGATGAAGGTGCGACGGTCGACGTAGCTGACCTGGAGGCCCACGTCCACCTGGGAGATGAGGGAGGTGAGGTTCAGGTTCACGCGCCGGTTGATGTGGTCGACGAAGGGGGTGGGCGGGGCGGCGCCCACCAGGCGGGCGGGGACGCGTCCCTGGAGCTGGTCCTGGTAGTCGTAGCTGAACGACACCCGGATCGGCTCGGGGATGGCGGGGCGGAGGGGCGCGGGCGCGTGGAACCGGCCGCTCAGGCCCACGGTGTGGCTCATGACCTCGCGGTCGGTCTGGCCGGTGGGGTCGAGGCCGTCGCCGAAGGTGATGGACCCGATGTAGGAGAAGGCGAGGGTTCCGATGCCGAGCCGGAGCTCGACGGGCACGGTGCGCTCGAGCTGGCGCCGGACGCGCACCACGTCGTCGCCGAGGCGGAGGAGGCGCTCGGTCCGGACGTAGCCGGTGGAGAACGACCAGCGCTCGAGGAACCCGCGGGCCCAGTGGGGGACGGGGATCTCCTGCCAGGAGAGCTGGACGTCGGGCCACGACCGCTCCAGCTGGGTGCGGGGGCCAGCGCGCAGGTCGATGACCCGGATGTCGTTCTCGCTGTAGCCCACGTCCACGTCCGCGGAGGCGGCGATCCGGAGGCCGGCGCGGGCGCGGAAGGCGTCGCGGCGGAGGGCGATGGCGGCGGTGTCGCGGTCGAGGAGGCGGACGCCGTCGAGGGTGCCGATCCCGAGCTGGTAGCGGAGGTCGGGGTCCGCCAGGTCGCGGTCGAAGCGGGAGCCGAGCTCGTCGGTCCAGGTGACCTCGACGGGCTTGAGCGGGGCGACCAGGGCCAGGACCGCGCGGGCCCACGGCGCGGGGCGGGGCCGGATCGTGTCGCCAGTCGCGGCCAGGGGCAGGAGCATGGCCTCGAGGGCGCCGGCGCCGTCGAACACCAGGCCGCGGGTGAAGCGCCGATCGGTGTTGAAGGTGCGCTGGAGCACGGCGCTGTCGGCGGGCCGGGCGATGTGGGCCGGGTCGCGCCACAGGCTGAACCGGCTGTTCCAGGCCACGGACGGCCGGAGCCAGCCGGCGATGGCGGGGCGGAACGCGGCGTCGCTGGTGAAGACGCGGTCGCGCTCCCAGCCGACGGGCATGCCGGCCCAGGCGTCGCGGGCGCGGTGCAGCGCCTGGCGCTCGGCGTCGAGCGTGGTGGCGCGCTCGGGGTCCAGGAGGTCGCGGCCGCTGGTCACGCCGAAGCGGGCGGTGAGCGACTCCAGCGGCCGGAGCGCCAGGCGGGCCCCGCCCTGGAGCGTCTGCCGCGGCGACTCGACCGCCCGGACGTCGATGTCGGCCGGGACCTCGAAGACGTCGTCGTAGCGCCAGACCCGGGCCTCCTGCCGCACGTAGCCGGCGGAGAGGCCGACGCGCTCGGGGGTGAGTCGGAGCCGGGCGTGGGTGACGCGGTCGAAGAACGCGCTCCGCTCCACCCGGGCCGGGACCAGCCACGCCAGCACGGTCCGTACGAAGCCGGGGACGATGCCGAAGCCCACGTCGGCCACGCCCCGGTCGACCTCGAGGCCGCCATCGAAGCCGTCCAGCTCGCTGACGGTGGTGACCGTGGCGTCGGAGGAGTGGACGTAGCCGGCCCGGAGCACGGTCCCGTCCACCAGCGCCGAGAGGAGCGGGTTCCCCGTGGGCGTGGTCTTCCGGAGCGAGACGCCCACACGCCGGCGCGTGCTCCCGGCGTCCCGGAGCCCCCGCAGCCGGTCCGTCCGGACGTCGGTGCCCCGGAGGAAGATCGGGTCGAGGTCGGTGCGGAGGTACGAGAGCGTGACCGGCATGGCGATGCCCCAGTCGGCCGGCGCGAAGCGGCCCAGCTGGGTCGTGGCGTTCACCAGCAGGTCGTCCACCGTCTCGTACGTGGGCGCGCCCTCCAGCTGGCGGAACCGGCCGCCCCGGCTGCCGAAGGCCATGGACGCGGCCACCACGCCGCCCGCGTCCAGGTCCACGTTCACCCGACCGGCGAAGCCGGCATCCGTCGCGCCGGCGTCCAGGCGCAGGTCGTCGATCCAGACCTCGCCCGCCGACGTGACCAGCCCGCCGTTGTACACCGCCAGCGTCAGCTCCCGGACCGCCGCCAGGCTCGGCGCCCGGGCCCGGTCCTCGAGCACGATCCCGTACCGGCCGTCCCGGCTCCAGATCACCAGCGGCCCGCCGCCCTCCGACGCCAGGCGACGCTCCGCCTCGGCCTTCAGCGCGAGCCACTCCTCCACGTCCACCACGTGCTCCGGGAGCCAGTCGTCCGGGGCCGCCATCCCCTGGCCGGGGACGGACCGGAGCCGGCTGCGGTAGACGTAGTAGTTGCGGGGGTCCGTCCCGAGCTTGAACAGCAGCTCGTGGCTGCCCGCCTCGCCCCAGTCCCCGCCCCGGCCCAGCGCCCAGAACCGGATCTGCCGGTACTCCAGGAAGTTGCGCGGCTGCTGCGGGTAGCGGAAATAGATCTCCGCCCGCTCCGCGCCGGGCAGCGCCTCCCAGCTGATGCGGAGCGACTTCTCGTTGAACTCCACGCCCGAGG
>JBKGZE010000336.1:0-3433 GCA_046545735.1 Gemmatimonadota bacterium
ACCCAGGTCGAGCGGCCCGACCTGCTGCTGCTGGCCTGCCTCTTCCACGACATCTTCGTGAGCCCGCTGAGCGTCCACACCGACGCGGACACGCTGGCGTGGATCTGCGAGCGGCTGCGGCTGGACACGGCGGTCACGGACACCGAGGAGCGCCTGCTGAAGCTCCGGGACGCGCGGGAGCGGACGGGCTACCCGGCGCGCATCCTGGTGACCGACAGCGAGCTGGCGGACCCGCGCCGTGGGGTGGAGGCGCTGGGCCCCGAGGCCGCCGGCCTGGGCCCGGACGAGATCGAGGCCCGGCTGGAGGCGCGCCCGCGCTTCGGCATGCACGACGTGTGCACGGTGATGTTCACGTCCGGCTCCACCGGCCGCCCGAAGGGAGTGGCGTTCACGCAGCAGAACCTGGTCAGCAAGCGGTTCGCCCGGGGCGCGGCGCTGCCGGACGTCGGCGAGGACGAGGTCCTCCTCTGCTACCTCCCGCTGTTCCACACCTTCGGCCGCTACCTCGAGCTGCTGGGCAGCATCTACTGGCGCGGGACCTACTCCTTCGCCGGGAACCCGTCCACCGAGACGCTGCTGAGCCAGCTCACGCGCGTCCGACCCACCGGGCTCATCAGCATCCCGCTGCGCTGGAAGCAGATCTTCGAGCGGTGCGTCGACGCGTTCGGCCCGGCCACGCGGCCGTCGCGGCAGCGGGACCTGTTCGCCGAGATCACCGGCGGCCGCCTCCGCTGGGGGCTCTCGGCCGCCGGCTACCTCGAGCCGCGCATCTTCCGGTTCTTCCACCGCCACGGCGTGCGTCTGTGCAGCGGGTTCGGGATGACGGAGGGCACGGGCGGGCTCACCATGACGCCGCCCGACGACTACGTGGAGGATTCGGTGGGCGTGCCCCTCCCCGGCACCCGGATCCGCTTCGGCGACCAGGGCGAGCTCCAGATCGCCGGGCCGTACATCGCCCGGTACCTGCCCGAGGAGGCGGAGCCGGGGGACCTGACTGTCGCCGACCCCGGGAGCGACGACCACTGGCTGCCCACCGGCGACCTGTTCCGGGAGATCGAGCGGGGCCACCTCCGGATCGTGGACCGGATCAAGGACATCTACAAGAACAACAAGGGGCAGACCATCGCCCCGCGGAAGGTCGAGGCCGCGTTCGCCGGCGTGCCCGGCATCGCCCGGACCTTCCTGGTGGGCGACGGTCGGGCGTACAACACCCTGCTGATCGTCCCGGAGCGCGGCGAGGGCGTCATGCGCGACCTCCGCGCCCGGGAGGAGCGCGACTACTTCCAGCGACTGATCACGCAGGCCAACCTGGACCTGGCGCCGTACGAGCGCGTGGTCAACTTCGCGCTCCTGGACCGCGACTTCACGGGGGACGAGGGCGAGCTGACGCCCAAGGGGTCGTACCAGCGGAAGCGGATCGAGGAGAACTTCGCGGACACCATCGAGGAGCTCTACCGCAGCCGGGTCCAGGAGCTGGAGTGGGACGGGCTCACGGTGGTGATCCCGCGCTGGTTCTACCGTGACCTGGGCGTGCTGGAGGGCGCGATCCGGGCGCGCGCCGACGGGCTGGTCGAAGCCGGGAGCGGCCGCCGCCTGACGCTCGCCCGCGGACCGGGCGGCCGCGTGCGGGTGGGCGACCTGGAGTACGCGCTCGCCGACGACGTGCTCGACCTCGGCGCCTTCGTGCGCCAGCCGCTCCTCTGGGTCGGCAACCCGGAGCTCACGGCGTTCGGCCCCTGCAAGGTGGGCTGGGACACCGCCCTCGCCGCGAACGAGCAGGTCCGGCTCCCCGACCGCGACGCGGACGCGCTCCGCGAGCCCGCGCTGGCGGCCACCCCCACCGAGCTGCACGACGTCGACGCGCTCTGCCAGCACGCGCTCTACGGTCCCGAGCCCGCCGCCCTCGACGCCGTCGAGGGGCTCGCGTGGCTGCTGCAGGGGGCCGGCCACCGCGTGGGCAGCCTGATCCGCCGTCGCCTGGAAGCGCTGTCGAACCATCCGCTGAGCACGCTCCGCTGCCGCGCCTACGAGGTCCTGGTCCTGGACGAGCCGGTCCCCGACTACAGCCGGTTCCTCCCGGCCTTCGTGGAATCCGGCCGGACCTTCCTCTGTCCCGGGAGCATCCGCGCCATCGCAGGCGCCGTCGAGCCGCGCCGGCTCCAGGCGTTCCGCCGGCGCATGCACACCTACCGGGTCCAGCTGCAGTGGCCCGGCGACGACGCTCGCCGGCGGGTCTTCGACGACCTCTTCCAGCTGCTCGCCGACTTCGCCCGCTTCCAGCCCGAGTTCTACGGCACGGTCCGGGAAGAGCTGGCCAGCTGGGTCCTGCACGACGACGACCCGGCGCTGGCCTCCATGGCCGAGTCCCACTTCCACGCGCTGGCCGACTGGTTCGAGGCGGAGCTGAACGAGCGGTACGCCCGGCACCGGGACCCCCGGGCGTGGGAGGGGAAGATCGAGTTCGAGGAGGGGCTGGGCGAGGACGAGCGGGAGCGGATGCGGCGGGCGCTGGTGGGCACCACGTTCCTCCAGCAGTCGATCCTCCTGACTCACGACGGCGATGCGGTTGAGCTGGGCGACATCGGGCCCGGCGGGATCTGGGTCTCCCGCATCCGGTCCCACCACGCGTACTCCCGCTACCGCCTGAGCATCAACACGCTGGGCGGGAAGCACTACGACCTCCAGGTGGTGACGCCCGAGGGGCTCGAGACCGCCGAGGTCCTCACCACCCTCTTCTGGTACATCGCCCTGCGCGGCTACCCCCACGACGCGCCGGTCCTCCCGCCGTTCGGCTGCTGCCGACCCGAGCTCGGCGTCTTCTCCCTCGGCTACGTCAGCGACCTGACCGTCTGGGAGCGGACCCGCCAGCACAGCAGCAGCCGCGACCCGGCGGCGCGGCCCGCCACCGAGGCCACCTGGCGACGCCTCATGGCCACCGGCATGGCCACCATCCTCCGTGCCTGGGTGGCCAGCGGGCGACGGATCGTCCCCGGGGTCGTGGGGCCCACCAACGTCATGGTGCCGGAGCCCGACTTCCGCGAGGACGCCCTCCTGATCAACCTCATCGGCTTGCGGCCGTACGACGGACCCGTGTCCCTCGTCCGGCCGCTGGTCAAGAACTTCTTCCGTCAGACGGCCGCCCACTATCCCCGCGTCCGCGAGCACCTCCGGCTCACCTGGATCGCCGACGCCGTCCGGGAGGCCCTGGCGCCCGCCGACGCCCGCGCGTTCCTGCACGAGCTGAAGGAAGCGGCCGCCGCCGGCGAGATCCCCGAGGCCGGCCGGGATTTCGCCGCGCTCCTGGAAGAGGAGATCGCGAAGCTCCGCCGCCGGTACCTCCCGCCCCTGGCCCTCGAGGGCGCCCTCGACCGCTATGAGGAGTGGCGGCGCATGAGCCCCGGCGCCACCCGGGAGGCACGGCTCGGGATCGTGG
>JBKGZE010000337.1:0-3421 GCA_046545735.1 Gemmatimonadota bacterium
GGTCCCAGGCGTAGGTCGGCCCCAGGGGCGACACGAGCAAGCAGGCTCCGGTTATGGTGAATCGGTCGAGGAAAAGTATCGGCAGCCCGCGTACTCCGCTTGACTCCCGCCGCCGCGTACTCCGGCGCCCCTCCGGCGCCCCTCCGGCGCCCCCGGCGCGAAGCACCGATCCGTCCGGCTCTCCGGCCCGGATATCGACCGCGGGCTCGGGCCCCCGCGACTATCCCGTCGTGGTGGCGGACGTCGCGAGGAGAGGGCGCAGGTATCGCCCCGTCCGGCTGTACTCCACGGCCGCCACGTCCGCGGGGCGGCCGGCGGCGACGATCCGGCCGCCGTCCGGGCCGGCGCCGGGGCCCAGGTCGAGGACCCAGTCCGCCGCCCGGATCACGTCGAGGTTGTGCTCGATCACGACCACCGTGTGGCCGGCGTCCACGAGCTTCTGGAGCACGCCCACGAGCTTGTGGACCTCGGGGCCGCTCAGCCCCGTGGTCGGCTCGTCCATGATGTAGAGCCGCCGTCCCTTCCGCTTCCCCGCCCGCGCCAGCTCCCGGGCGATCTTCATGCGCTGCGCCTCCCCGCCGCTGAGCGTGGGCGCGGCCTGCCCGAGCCGCAGGTAGCCCAGGCCCACCTGCTGGAGCTGCCAGAGCATGCGGCCCAGCCGGTCCTCGCGGATGAAGAATTTGATCGCCTCGTCCACCGTCAGGTCCAGGACGTCCCGGATCGACCGGCCCCGGACCTTCACCTCCAGCGTCTCCGGCGAGTAGCGCGCGCCCCCGCACGCGTCGCACGGGACGTACACGTCGGCCATGAATACCATCTCCACCTGCACCACGCCGTCGCCCTTGCACTCCTCGCACCGCCCGCCCTTCGTGTTGAACGAGAACCGGCCCGGCTTGTAGCCCCGCTCCCTCGACAGACCCTGCGCCGCGAAGATCTTCCGCACCTCGTCGAACGCCTTCGTGTACGTGGCCGGGTTCGACCGCGGCGTCCGTCCGATCGGCGACTGGTCCACCAGCGCCACCGCGTCGATGAAGCCCAGACCCTCGATCCGGCCGTACGAGCCCACCGCCTCCCCCAGGTGCTCCTTCGCGCTGTGCTCCCCCTCCAGCTCCCGCTCCAGCGCCCGGTAGAGGACGTCGTGCACCAGCGTCGACTTCCCCGACCCGCTCACCCCCGTCACCACGGTCAGCGTGTTCAGCGGGATCTCCACGTCGACCCCGTCCAGGTTGTGCAGCCGCGCGCCCTCGATCCGCAGCCGCGCCCCGTCCACGCTCCGCTGCCGCGACTTCGGCGGAGCGAGCTCGCCGGCCAGGTACCGGGCGGTGGGGGTAGAGTTCGAGCTCGACTCCGGATGCGTGGCGGCCAGGAGCGAATCGACGTTCCCCTCGAACACGACCTCCCCGCCCTTCTCGCCCGAGCCGGGCCCCAGCTCCACCACGTGGTCCGCCCGCTTGATCACCGCCGGGTCGTGCTCCACGACCAGCACCGTGTTGCCCGCGTCCCGCAGCTTCTCCAGCAGCGCGATCAGCCGGTCGTTGTCGCGCGGATGCAGTCCGATGGTCGGCTCGTCCAGCACGTACAGCGTGTCCATCAGCGACGCGCCCAGCGAGTTCGCCAGCGTGATCCGCTGCGTCTCACCCCCGCTGAGCGTCCGCGTCTGCCGGTCCAGC
The DNA here is from genome assembly GCA_046545735.1 of Gemmatimonadota bacterium. GTDB lineage: Bacteria > Gemmatimonadota > Gemmatimonadetes > Longimicrobiales > RSA9 > JAWVYT01. The sequence goes on from JBKGZE010000337.1 coordinate 1,671, forward strand.
GTCAGGTAGCCGAGCCCCACGTCGTCCAGGAACGCAAGCCGCGACCCGATCTCCCGAAGGACCGGCCCCGCCAGCGCCGCCTCCCCCTCCCGCAGCCCTACCCCCACACCCGCCACGTCCGGCCCGGCGGCGGGGCCGGGCTCCCCCACGTCCGGCCGGGCGGCGGGGCCGGGCTCGATGAGCCGCTCGAACCACGCCCGCGCCTCGCTGATCCGGAGCGATGAGATCTCGCCGATGTGGCGGCCGCCCACCCTCACGTTCAGCGCTTCCGGACGCAGCCGCGCGCCGCCGCACGCCGGGCACGTCCGCGCCCGCTGGTACTTCCGCAGGAACACACGGATGTACGCCTTGTACCGCTTCCGCTCCCGTGACTCCAGAAACGGGATCACGCCCTGGAAGCTCCGGCCCTTCCCCTTTCGCCGCACGCCCTGGATCACGTGCCGCCGGAACCGGTCCGGCAGCTCGCGCCACGGGGTGTCCAGGTCCACTCCCCGCTGCCGCGCGAACTCGAACAGCTTCTTCCGATACTTCGTCCGGTACCGCTTCACCTCCCACGGCGCCACCGCCCCCTCCCGCAGCGACCGCTCGGGCGCCGGCACGATGAGCGCCTCGTCGTATTCGAGCACGGCGCCGAAGCCTGTGCACTTCGTGCACGAACCGTAGGGGTTGTTGAACGAGAAGAGCCGGGGCGTGGGCTCCACGAACCGGAGCGCCGGGTGGGCCTCGCACCGGAAGTGCTCGCTGAACCGGAGGGTCCACGGATCGCGGTTCACGGTGGACGGTTCATGGTTCACGGCGGACGGGTCGCGGCTCGCCGTCTCGTTTCGGGGCGTGGCCTCGCGCGGGCCGTACACGACCACGGCGCACTCGCCCTCGCCCTCGGCGAAGGCGGTGCCGATGGAGTCGGCGAGGCGCTCGCGGCGGTCGGGGTGGACGGTGAGGCGGTCGACGACGACGCGGACGGAGTCCTCCCTGGAGAGGTCGTGGCCGAGGGTGGTCGGGTCGGTGGCACCGGGCTCGTCGAGGAGGACGGTCTCGTCGCCGGCCATGACGCGGACGAAGCCCATCTCGCGGAGGTTCTCGACGACGCGCTGGTGGGAGGCGCGGGCGCTCAGGGGCAGGGGAAACGCGACGACGATCCGGGTGCCGGGCTCGAGGTCGAGGACTGCGTCGGTGGCGCTCTGGACGGTATCGGGGCGGACTTCGTCGCCGCATTCGGGGCAGTAGGTGCGCCCGGCGCGGGCCCAGAGGAGGCGGAGGTAGTCGTGGACCTCGGTGGCGGTGCCGACGGTGGAGCGGCTGGTCTTGGTGGGGTTCTTCTGCTCGATGGCGACGGCGGGGGCGATCCCCTCGACGTAGTCGACCTCGGGCTTCTCCATGCGCTCGAGGAACTGCTTCGCGTAGGTGGAGAGGCTCTCGACGTAGCGGCGCTGGCCTTCTGCGTAGATGGTGTCGAAGGCGAGGGAGCTCTTCCCGGAGCCGCTCGGGCCCGTGACCACGATCAGCTTGCGGTGCGGGAGATCGAGGTCGATCCCCTTGAGGTTGTGCTGCCGCGCGTTGCGGACGGTGATCCGGTCCTTCAAGGCACCTTCGTCGGTTGAGCGGGCCCCGCGCTGCCTCCGCCGGCGCGAGCCCGGGCTGCTGGTTCGGGCGAACGGTGGTGCTACACCGGAGGGGCGGGTTACGGTTCACGGGGTACGGTTCACGGTTCACGGTTCACGGTTCACGGTTCACGGTTCACGGTTCACGGT
>JBKGZE010000338.1:0-3417 GCA_046545735.1 Gemmatimonadota bacterium
GCCTTCGAGCGGCCGCGGCCGACGGTCGGAGAGGCCCTCGCCGCCCGGAGCGCCGACCTCGTCGCCCTCGCCGTGGTCGCTGTCCTTTCCCTCCTGGTCTACTTCATTGCCGTACGGGAGTACGACGTCCGATGAGCACACAGACGATGGATCCGAAGCCCGACGTCCGAGTACGGGCCATCCCCGTCCGGGATCAGACGCGCGCGCCGGTTTCCTGGCCCGTGATCGCCGTCAAGGAGCTCCGGGAGCTCATGGTCACCGGCCGGTTCCAGGCCGCCGCGGCCCTGGTCTTCCTCCTGATCGCCGTGACTCTGGGAATCATGGCCCGGAGCCACGCGCGGGCGCTGGAGGACTACGGGATCGCGGAGTCGACCCGGGTCGAGTCGCTGCGGGAGCACGGGCACCTGAACCGGATCACGGCCTGGGAGGCGCAGGATCCGCCCAATCCGCTGAGCGTGCTGGTTTCCGGGATTGCGGCGAACGGGCGGCTCGGCTCCTTCGACAACGACGCACTCGCCGTCGCGTACCCGCCGGCGGACCTGATCATGATCGTGGGAATCGTCCTCAGCCTGGTGGCCCTCCTGTTCGCCCACGACGGGTTCACCGGCGAGCGGGAGCGCGGTACCCTCCGGCTGCTGGTTTCCGGCGCTGCTTCGCGGGGCTCGATCCTCACCGGCAAACTGGTGGGTCGCTATGCGGCCCTCCTGGTGCCGCTCCTCGGAGGGCTGCTCGCGGGCGCCCTGGCACTGGTCCTGTCGCCGGACATCGGCTGGGGAGCGACCGAGACCGTGGCCTTCGTGGCGCTCGTCGGCATCAGCATGCTCTTCCTGGCGGTGTTCGTGGCGCTCGGGCTGCTCGTGTCCGCCTGGTCACGGACCACCCACGGCTCCCTGGGGCTGGCCCTGTCCGCCTGGGGGGTGCTGATCCTCATCGTGCCCAGCCTGGCCCCCTACGCCGCCGCGGCCGTGGCCCCCACGGACAACCCCGCGCTCCACCGGCTGGAGCTGCGGACCATCATGAACGAGGAGCGCGACGCGCTGGCGCTCCAGCTCCAGCGGGAGTGGACCGCGCCAGTGCTCAGCCGGCACCCCGAGATCCGGGACTACTACCAGCTCCCGGACGACCGGCGCGCCGCCGCCCTCGCCGCGGATCCGGGCCTCGCGGCCTCGGTCGAGCGCTACCAGGCGGTCAGCGACTCGGCCACCATGGAGGCGAACGACCGGATGCGGGCGAAGGAGGCGCGGGTGCGAGAGGCGTTCGACTCCCGACTCCAGGCCCAGGTCCGGCTCACCGAGCGGGTCGCTGCGTTCTCCCCCTACTCGGCGCTGGTGCTGGCCAGTCTGGAGCTGACCGAGACCGGTCCCCGAGCGAAACGCCGGCGCGACGACCAGTACAACACCTGGCACGACGCCACGCTGCGCCCGTGGATGCAGACGAAGATGGAAGAGCTCAGGCAGGAGGACCCCACCATCGGATGGAACACCCGGGCCGAGATCACCGGGGTGCCATGGTTCCACTACGAGTCGGAGCCGGTAGGGGACCGGGTCGCTGCCACGCTCCCGGAGGTGGGCGCCCTCACGGGCTTCGGCGTGCTCTTCCTGCTCCTGGGGTTCGTCGGATTCCGCCGCTACGACGTGAGGTGATGCCATGCGTATGCTTCGACGGCTGCTCCCGCCTCTGCTCCTGCTCGTGATGTCGGGTGGCGCGGGCGCGCAGGTGATCCAGGGCGTCTACAACCCTCGCGACGACCAGTACCGGATCCTGGGGCTCGTCCGGGCCCAGGCCGAGTACGAGCGGGCCGAGGCGAGCTACACCCGTGCCCGGGAGCTGGCCGGGAAGGAGATGATCCCCGCGCAGCAGCTCGACGACGCCCGGGCCGCCTTCGAGCGCGCCCGCGTCGACTACCTCCAGCAGTCGCTGGCCGTGCTCTTCGCCTCGCCCCACATCACCATCGACCGGGCCGTGAAGAGCCGGGGGGAACGAGGCCGCAGCCTGGTCCGGCTCACCCTGCGCAACACCACCACCGCCGGGGTGGAGTCCGAGAGCGTGGCGGCGCTTCTCGACAGCGAGCTCCTCTCGAGTCTGCAGCCGGACGAGATCCGCGACGTGTACGTGAGCCTGAAAGCCGAGCCGGGGCTGGGTGGGGCCATCATCTCCTCGCCCTACGAGCACCGGATCCCGGTGATGCGCGTGGGCGAGGCCGTGGCCGTCTCGTTCGCCCTCCTGCGCGACGCGGACGCCGTCGTGGTCTCGGTCAACTATGCCGACAAGATCGAGGAGAAGACCGTCTATCTCGAGAAGGACGCCTCGGCCAACATGGTCATCGCCCAGTCCGTGCAGTTCTCCCAGGAAGCGGACCTCGGGAGCCAGGCCATCTACGACCTGCAGCTGGAACGCTTCACCGACGAGGAGAACGTCTTCCGCCTGGCCGCCGTCGGCCTGCCCCGCGACGTACGCTACGAGTTCCGCGACCCGGAGACGGGCGCACGGCTGAGCCAGATCCGCTTCCCGGAGGGCCAGAGCCAGCGCAGCCTGCAGCTCGTCCTCTTCCTGCCCCAGCGCAGCGCCGGCGGGTTGGCCATGGACGAGCCGCTGCCGTTCCACGCCCTCGTCCTCGACGACGAGGCCGACGCGGCCCTCTCCGGGCTGCTCACCGAGGGCGTCGACCTGGAAGCCGGACTCGCCTCCCTGCGCGCCGGCCGCACGACCATGGAGCTGGTGCCCCGGGGCGTGGGCCGCCTCGAGCTCCACACCACCAATCTCTACCACGAGCTGGCCCGGGGCCAGACGATCACCATGGAGGTGACCCTCAGGAACACGGGAAGTCGCCCTCTCGACAACACGCGGGTGGAAGTGGAGGCCCCGCTGAACTGGACCGCCCGCGTGGAGCCCGAGTTCGTTCCGCAGCTGCCGGTGGACGCGCAGCAGCGCGTCGCCATCGTGCTGGAGCCGCCCAGCGACGTGCCGGTCGGCGATTACGAGGCGCGCATCCGCACCCGTTCCGCGGCCGCGGACCGGCGCGTGGAAACGGACGACAAGACCGTACGGATCCACCTCGCGTCCACCACGAACTGGTGGGTGACCGGCCTGCTCCTGGCGCTCCTGGCCGGGCTCATCGGCGGGGTGGCCGTGTTCGGCGCGCGGCTGGCGCGGCGGTGATCGGTCTTGTACAACAAAGCATGCGCTTCATCCAACGGCAGCCGCGCGACGACCACCGCCGTGCGCTCCACGAGTTCGGGCGATCCCTCGCCCTGATCGTGGACGAGGAAGAGCTGCGCCAGACGGTCACGGCACAGCTCCGCTCGGTCCTCGGCCTCGAGCGCGTCCTCCTCTTCCTCCGCGATGACGACGACGGCCCCTACCGCCTCATCGCGGCGCGCGGGGTCGAAGCGGGGCCGCTGTCGAGGACCGCGTTCC
>JBKGZE010000339.1:0-3415 GCA_046545735.1 Gemmatimonadota bacterium
GCTCTTCCACCATCCACTCGAAGCGGTCGTCCCATTCGTAGAAATTGAGGGCGAGGTTCGCGCGGATGGCGTCCTCGGGCGTGGCCCGGATCCCCTCGATGGTGTAGACGTTCCGCAGCCAGTCCGCCTCGCCCGGGTCGAACGTTTCGATGCCTGCCGGATCGACCAGGACCAGTTGATCGACGGCCCGGGGGTAGGTCAGCGCCGCGACCATGGCGATCTGGCCGCCCATGGACTGCCCGACCAGGGTGACCTGGTCGAGGTCGAGGTGGTCGATCAGGCGTTCGATGGCGGCCGCGAAGAAGCTGAGGGAATACGGGTAGTCGCCGCTCTTCTCGGACCGGCCGTAGCCGGGGAGGTCGAGCGCGATGACCCGGTAGTTCTCGGCCAGGCCGGGGATGTTGTATCGCCAGAAGCCGAGGTTCGAGGCCAGCCCGTGGAGCAGGATCAGCGTCTCGGGGCCGTCGCCCACGTCCACGTAGGCCACCCGCGGGTCGTCGAAGGCGTGCTCCACGGGGAAGCCGTAGTCGATCTCTGAGAACGGGAGCGGCTCGGCGTCGCGGTACTCGTAGCCGCCGATGCAGGCGGTGACGCCGACGGTGGTCAGGGCGAGCAGCAGCGCGCGCATGGTGGATCGCCTCATCAGAACATGAGCCAGCTGAGGGTGAGAAAGACCGTCCACGGGTCGTCGGGCCGCCCGGCCAGGTCCGCCTGGGTGACGCCGGGAGCGTCATAGAAGTCGCCGAGCTTCAGATAGGCAGCGTTCAGACCGGCGGTGAGGAACACGCCGAGCTCGTACTTCGCCTCGAAGTTGACCTCCGTGCCCATGTAGTGGCCGCCGCCCACGGGTGTGGTGTTGGACAGGGCGGCCGCCACGCCGACCTTGGTGTTCAGCCGATTGGGGATCCAGTCTCGAGCCACGTTGAAGGAGCCGCCGGTCACGCCGAAGCCCATGTTGCTGATGTCGTGGACGGCGGAGTAGTACCGGCTGACCACCTGCGGGTCCGGAAAGAGCAGGAAGGCGCGGTGGGCGCTGTAGATGCCGACCGGCGACCCCCAGGCGTTGCCGGTGATCACGCTGTTGAAGCTGCCATCGCGTGCGCCGTCGCCGTCGCCGGTGGTGAACAGGAGCTCGAGCCATGCCTTGTCGCCGGCGGTCATGCCGTGCTTGTACGCCAGGGATGCATTGGCCGCGAGGCCGAGCACGCCGGCGCCCTTCTCGAATACGCCGGCGGCCAGGGTGTCCACCACGCCCACGTTGGCGATGGCGAACGCGTCGGCCCACCAGCGCCCTGCCAGGAAGTCGCGGTTGTATGCGGCGCGGCCGCCGATCCAGGCGATGTCGGCGTGGTAGCTGCTGGCTATGCCCAGCCGTGCCGCGCCGTTGTACTCGGCCAGGGGGCTGTTCAGTCCCTGGCCCAGGATGGAGATGCCGCCGGCGCCTTCCGCCCGGTCGCGCAGGTACCAGAGGTCCGCGCCGAGCTCCAGGCGCGGGGTCACCCGAGAGGTCACGTCGCCCATGAAGAGGACCACGTCGTCATCGCGGGCGATGAAGTTCTCCCACAGCTGATACGCCCCGATCCGCCCCTGGACGCCCGGCCGGATGGATCCGAAGACGTTCACGCCCAGCGCGTTGGTGCCCCAGAACGCGAGCTTGTAGCCGCTGGTCAGAGCCGTCTCCAGGGTGATGTCGTGCGGGTCGAGCCAGTGGTCGTACAGCCGCTGCATGCCGATGACGGCGTTCCAGCCCGCACCGGCCGGGGCGAGGTCCACATTGGCCATGAGCGTCTGCAGATTGACCTGTCCCACGTTGATCGCGCCGCCGCGGTTCCCCCCGACGCCGTAGGCCTGGTCGCCCCACGTGTAGTCGATCTTGAACATGGTGCGGAACGTGGCCAGGCCGTCAAGGATCTTCGGACGGTAGATCAGGTAGGGGACGTACCGCTGCTCCACGTAGTTCGCTGCGAAATCGCCGGTTTCCGTGGAATTCCGCCCGAACAGGCGGCCGATCACCTGCCCCTGCAGGATCTCGTTCCTGGGCGCCACGTTCGAGCTGGTCGCCCGCGTGAACGAGTACCCGATGAACGTCCACTCCGGCGGAACCGAATCGGTCACCACCACGCTGTCCATGCGGACGTGGATCCCGCCCATCTGGGCGGCGGCCGGGGCGGCCAGCAGCACCAGGGCCGCGAGCGCCGTCGTCAACTTCCTCATTGCCCCTCGCTGGTTGATGGATGTGGGCGGGCCGCTCCCGCCCACACGCCAGCACAATCGTTCAGTCGTCGTCGATCAGGTCGTAGCTCTGGATCCATGCACTGGTCTCCGAGCCGCCGACCACGGTGCTCCCGAAGCCCTCCGCCACCGTGGGCGGAACCGCCCCGATGTCGGGCTGCGTCTGGACCACCTCGTACCGCAGGCCGTTCCCGGTCACCTGGTAGATGCCCTCCGCCGTGAGCTGGTTGGGAGCGAGCTGCGTCAGGATGATCCCGTTGACCTCGCCCTCCGCCTCGTCACCTGTGACGTAGGTCCCCGTGAGCGTGGCGGCCGGGGCCGTGTTGCCCAGTGCGAACTGGAACACCTCGTACGTCTGGTCGTCGTTGAAGGTGGCGATGATGCTGTCCACCCCCAGGGGAACGAAGCCCGGCGCGAGGTCGTCACCCTTGGAGAGCCACGTGCCTTCCAGCTCCTCCGCCGCGGTAATGACCTCCGTGGGATCTTCCTCGTCGCACGCGGCCATGCCGAGCACGCTCAGCACGAGCATAGCCACTATCGTACGCTGTCTCATGGTTGCTCCTTCGCTCTGGTTCACACTGTCGCGCCGGCCCCTCGCCGCCGCGGTTCCCGCTCGGTCCCGCTTCCATACCACGATCCCGCGCCCGTCGGCCCCATCGCCGCCCCGGGCGGGCGCTCGCTCTACGCCTTCCTCGGCATGACCAGCGATTCGCCCTCGGCCACCACGTCGCCGTCCTGGTTCACGCACCGGGTGGCCAGCGTCACACGGTTCTTCTCCCGGTTCACCTCGGCCACCTCGGCCCGGGCCGTCACGGTGTCGCCGAAACGGACCGGCGCCGTGAACCGCAGCGACTGGGCCATGTAGATGCACCCCGGTCCGGGCAGCTTCATCCCGATGACGGTGGAGATGAGCGAGGCGGTCAGCATGCCATGGGCGATCCGGCCGCCGAACCGGCTCGCCTCCGCCGCCACCCGGTCCACGTGGACCGGGTTGAAGTCGCCCGTGATACCCGCGAAACCGTAGACGTCGCTCTCGGAGATCGTCTTCGTGAACTCCGCCGCCTGCCCCACCTCCAGATCCTCGATCGTCAGCCCCTGCAGCCTCTCCATGTCCCCTCCACGCTCCTCCGTTTCTCCACCCCCGAGCCCCCGAGCCCCAGCCACGAGCCCCAAGCCACGAGCC
>JBKGZE010000340.1:0-3410 GCA_046545735.1 Gemmatimonadota bacterium
GTATGAGGTGGCGCTCCCGCATCGGGCGCTCCGCGAGGGCGACGAGGTGCGGGTCGGCGAGGTCCGTCTCCGGACGGTGCACACTCCCGGCCACACGCCAGAGCACGTGGCCTTTCTCATCTACGACGGCCGCGGGGAAGCGCCCGCGCGCTTCCTCACCGGCGACTTCCTCCTCATCGGCTCGCTGGGGCGTCCGGACCTGCTCGGAGAGGACGAGCGCGAGGCGCTCTCGCGCGCGCTGTACCAGAGCGTGCGACGGGTCCTCCCCGGACTCCCCGACGACCTCTGGATCCACCCGGCCCACGGGGCCGGCTCCCTGTGCGGGGGCGGCATGAGCGCGGAGAAGGAGCGCCGCCTCGGCACCGAGCGCACCGACAACCCGCTCCTCGATCCCGCGCTCGACGCCGACGACTTCGTCCGGCGACTCCTCGACACGGTGCCGGCGTATCCGGACTACTACCTGCGGATGAAGGCCCGCAACGCCGGTGGGGAAGGATTCGACCGGCCGTGGCCGGAGCCGGTCGCTCGCGGGCCTGAAGCGTTCCAGCGGGCGGTGGACGACGGCGCCATGGTCGTCGACACCCGGCATCTGCTGGCGTTCGGGGGTGGGCACGTCCCCGGCGCCCTGGGGATCGGGCTGCACGCGGACCTGAGCCAGTGGGCCGGATGGACGGCCTCCTACGACCGTCCGCTGGCCCTGGTCACGGACCGCCGCGAGGATGTGAAGGCCGCGCTCACCCGTCTCGCCCGCGTGGGGCTCGACCGCGTCGACGCGTTCCTCGACGGCGGCATGGACGCCTGGCTGGCGGCCGCCCGTCCCGTGGCCACGCTTCCCCAGCTACCCGTTCGAGCTCTCCACGAGCGGATCGATGGGCGCGCGGATGACGAGGGGCCCGCGGTCCTCGACGTGCGGACCGACGAGGAGTGGGAACGGGGACACATTGACGGTGCGATCCACGTCATGGGCGGCCACCTGCAGGCCGAGCTGGACCGCCTGCCGGACCGGGACCGGGAGATCGCCGTGACCTGCAGCACCGGCTACCGCTCGACCGTGGCCGCCAGCATCCTGCAGCGGAACGGGTTCCGCCGCGTATGGAACGTGCCGGGGGGCATGGACGCGTGGACCGAGGCCGGGCTCCCCGTGGCCGGCGAGACGGCCGATTGACGGTCCGGCGGGGCAGGGCTATGGTTCGGACATGAGCCACGGGACCGCGAACCGGACGAGCACGACCACCTCCCGAACCGGGAGGGGGCGTCCCGACGTCCGGGCGTGAGCGGCGCCCGCACCGAGCGAGGGACGGCCTCTCCGCCACGGAGGGGCCGTTTCGTTTTGCGGACACGGATGGCGCGCGTACTTTGCAGCCGCGCGAACTCGAACCAGACACGACCATGGCCGGATCGAACGGGAACGAACGCATAGAGGTGACACTGCCGGACGGCTCGGTGAAGGAGCTGCCCCGGGGCTCCACCCCGCTCGACGTAGCGCGGGAGATCGGGCCCGGCCTCGCGAAGGCCGCCCTCGCCGCACGGGTGGACGGCGAGATCGTCGACCTGCGATGGCCGCTGCAGCAGGACGCGCGCATCGAGATCATAACGCGCAAGAGCGAGGAGGCCGTCGAGGTCCTCCGCCACTCCGCCGCCCACGTCCTGGCCACCGCCGTGCGCGAGGTCCGGCCGGGCGCCGGAATCGGCTTCGGGCCCGCCATCGCCGACGGCTTCTACTACGACTTCGAGGTGGACGAGCCCTTCACGCCGGAGGAGCTCGAGCGGATCGAGCAGGAGATGGCCAAGGTCACGGCCGCCGGCTACCCGTTCGAGCGGCAGGTCGTCACCCGTGACGAAGCGCGGCAGCTCTTCGCCGACGACCCGCTCAAGCTCGAGCGGCTCGAGGAGTTCGGCGAGGACGAGGTCATCACCGTGTACCGGAGCGGGCCGTTCATGGACCTCTGCCGCGGGCCCCACGTCCCGAGCACCGGCGAGATCAAGCATTTCAAGCTGCTGAACACGGCCGGGGCGTACTGGCGCGGCGACGAGAACCGTCAGATGCTCCAGCGGATCTACGGCACCGCGTTCCTGAGCGAGCAGGAGCTGAGCCAGCATCTGGAGCGGCTCGAGGAGGCCCGGAAGCGGGACCACCGGAAGCTGGGCAAGCAGCTCGACCTGTTCGTCTTCCACCCGTGGTCGCCCGGCGCGCCCTACTGGACCGACCGCGGCACCACCGTCTACCAGGAGCTCGTGGACTGGATGCGCCGCGTGCTGCGGGAGAACGGCTATCAGCTGGTGAAGACGCCGCTCCTCTACAACAAGGCGCTCTGGGAGCTGTCCGGTCACTGGGGAAAGTACCGCGAGAACATGTTCCTGGTGCTGGACAGCGAGTCGGGCGAGCACGACTTCGGCCTCAAGCCCATGAACTGCCCGTCCCACCACCTCCTCTACGCGTCGAGGCACCACTCGTACCGCGACCTCCCGCTCCGTTACGGGACCCAGGACGTGCTCCACCGCAACGAGGTCTCCGGCGCGCTCGGCGGGCTCACCCGCGTCCGGCAGTTCCAGCAGGACGACGCCCACGTCTACCTGGCCGAGGACCAGGTCCCGGCCGAGGTGCAGCGGATGGTCGACCTGGTCGACTACTTCTACGGCACCCTCGGCCTCGAATACACCGCCAGGTTCGCGACCCGGCCGGAGCAGCGGATCGGCTCCGACGAGATGTGGGACCGGGCCGAGGCCTCACTCCAGCAGGCGCTGGAGGCGACCGGGATGGAGTACGAGCTGAAGCAAGGCGATGGCGCCTTCTACGGCCCCAAGATCGACTTCGACGTCACCGACGCGCTGGGCCGCGAGTGGCAGCTCGGCACCATCCAGCTCGACTACGCCGCCCCGGAGCGCTTCGACCTCGTCTATACCGGCGAGGACAACGCCGAGCACCGGCCCGTGGTGATCCACCGCGCCATCTTCGGCTCCTTCGAGCGCTTCATCGCCATCCTCATCGAGCACTTCGCCGGCGCGTTCCCCCTCTGGCTCGCGCCCGAGCAGGTCCGCGTCCTGCCCATCACCGACGACCAGGCCGAGGACGCCGGGCGCCTCGTGGCCCGCCTTCGCGACCGCGGGATCCGCGCCTCCCTCGATGACCGCTCCGAGACCCTCGGCTACCGCATCCGCGATGGCGAGACCATGAAGGTCCCCTACATGGCGGTCGTCGGGGAGCGAGAGGTCGAGGGCGGGACCGTGGCCGTACGCAAGAAGGGCGCGGGGCGGAAGCAGGAGATCATGGACCGGGAGGAGTTCGCGGATCGGCTCATCGCGGAGGTCGAGAACCGGAGGTTGTAGGTGGGGTGCGGGTCACGGTTTACGGTGGACGGTTTACGGTTCACGGTTTACGGTTCACGGTTCACGGTTCACGGTTCACGGTT
>JBKGZE010000341.1:0-3402 GCA_046545735.1 Gemmatimonadota bacterium
GTGCCCAGCCGCCCACGGCCAGGAGGATCAGGGCGGGCGCTACGGTCAAGGCCAGGAGCCAGCCCAGGAGGCGCCGCTCGAGGGTTCGGGCGCCCGGCGGGGGCGCCGCCGCCCCGGGCCCGGATGGCGGGTCGGCCCCGCCCCTCGCCGCGATCGGGGCGGTACGCGACGACCCCGGCACTGTGCGGCGCGGGGGCTGCGGAGACTGGGAAGATGTTGACACGCGCCTGACGCCGGATCTAGGGTTCGATGACCGGCCCCTCGGCCGGCGCGCTCCCTCGTCCAGCGTCACACGGACACGTCCGTCCGCGGGCGTGACAGCAGGGATCCGGCCTGGGATTGGGTGCTCGAAGGTTAGAGCGGCCCCATCGGCGGATCAAGTGAACGGGCACAGTAGAGTAGGAGGAGACATGATCCTGCCCAACGTGCGTGCGTCCTTCGGTCGGGCAGAAGCCAACGCGCTGCTCGCCCTTCTCGAAACCGGTGACGCCTCGGAGCGGGAGCGCGCGCTGGATCGGCTCCGCGACCACGGGATCGACGCCCTCCTGGACGACCCCCGCACGCTCAACGCCGTCCTGACCGGCGACCACCACGTCTCGCCCGGGCTCGTCTTCTACCTCCTCGTTCGCCACGCGCTCCTCGAGTCGGGGCTCGACGACCGCACCGTCGCCGATTACGTCGCGGCGCTCCTCATGGAGTTCGGGCGAGAGGACCGGGCGTACCGGGTCGCGCCGGACACGCCGGACCGGTTCCATTACCTGGTCGACCTGGTCGCCGCCATGGATACGGGCGACGGGCGTCGCCAGTTCATGGTCCGGGCGCACCTCGGCGACTACGCCCTCTGGCTCAGCGGGATCTTCCCCGACCACGTCACCGCCCGCGTGCAGCGCCGCGGCGCTCCCGGCCTGGACTACTTCGAGGCGATGGGCGCCAGCGGGTACCGGCTGGCGGCGGACAGCCCCCTCGCGTCCCGTCACGGCCTCGACCGCCTCTACCGCACCGCCGCCGACGCGTTCCCGGAGCTCCGGGTCGCCCTGAACCGGGTGGCCGACCGCTACCTCTTCCCCGAGCGGGGCGATCCGGTCGGCCGGCTCCTGCGCCAGATTTCGGACGCGTTCGGCCTCGACGCCGGGCACGGGTGACGGCCCGCAGCCGGCCGCCCTCGTCACCGCTCACAGCCGTGCGCCACAGACGCCGCAGAAGCGCCAGTGGGGCCGGGTCCTGGCGCCGCAGTCGCAGCGGCGCGCCACCTCCCCGCCGCAGTGGGGGCAGAACGGGTGCTCGCGGGCCACGCGGCCGCCGCACGCGCCGCAGGCGGGGGCCTCGTCGGCCAGGAGGGCGAGGAGCGGCCGGACCTCGTCGACGGTGGTGAGGCCAGCCTCCACCTTCCGCCACGCGTCCACGGCCAGGGGCACCATCCCGGCCGCGGCCGCGGCCTCCCGGACGTGGTCGACCGGGGCGTCCGCCAGGATCAGCTCCCGGATCGGGGCGTCGATGCACAGCAGCTCCATGATCGCCACGCGGCCGCGGTAGCCGGTGCCGTCGCAGCGGTCGCAGCCGGGCGCCGCGGGTAGGTGGGTGGGGGTGGGGAGTCCCAGGTCGTGCAGGGCGTCCCCCGTGACCGGGCGGGCCGTACGGCAGTCCGGACAGATGCGCCGCACGAGGCGCTGGGCGAGCACGCCGGTCACGCCGCCGGCCACGAGGTACCGAGCCACCCCCATCTCCACGAGCCGGGTCACCGCGCTGGCGGCGTCGTTCGTGTGCAGCGTGGCGAGCACGAGGTGGCCGGTAAGCGCGGCGGCCAGCCCCGTCTCGGCCGTTTCCCGGTCGCGCATCTCGCCCACCATGACGATGTCCGGATCCTGGCGCAGGACGGCCCGGAGCGCCGCGGCGAACGTGAGCCCCGCCCGGGGCTGCACCTGGACCTGGGTCACGCCCTCCATCCGGTACTCCACCGGGTCCTCGAGGGTGACGATGTTCCGCCCGGCGCGGTCGCGGGACTGGAGCGCGGCGTAGAGCGTGGTCGTCTTCCCGCTGCCGGTGGGGCCGGTGACGAGGAAGAGCCCATGGGCCCGGTCGAGGCAAGCGTCGAGCCCGGCGCGCAGCGGCTCCTCGAGGCCGAGATCATCCAGGGTTCGAACGGCGGCCCGCGGGTCCAGGAGACGGAGCACGACCTTCTCCCCGTCCTGCGCTGGCAGGGTGCTGACCCGGATCCCCACGCGCGTGCCGCCGACCGACACCGCGCTCCGGCCGTCCTGGGGACGGCGCTTCACCGCGATGTCGAGCCCGGCCATGACCTTGAGCCGGGAGACCACGGCCGGCGCCGCGCTCGCCGGCACGTCCAGGAGCTTCCGGAGCACGCCATCGAGCCGGGCCCGCACGACCAGCCGGTCCCGGGCCGGCTCCACGTGCACGTCGCTCGCGCCGCCGGAGACCGCCCGGTCGAGGAAGAGGTTGACCAGCGCGATGATGGGCGGCGCTTCCGAGGCCTGCCGGAGCACCTCGGCCTCCGCGCCGCCGCACTCGCCGTCCGCCACCGGGCCCGGCGGAGCGGGGCCGGCCGCATCTTTCAGGGGCCCGCCGCCCAGGCGCCCCAGGACCGCGCGGACCGCGTCCTCGCCGTACGCCGCCAGGAGCCCCCGCTCGACCGTGGCCTCGGTGGCCACCACCGGCTCCACGCGCCGGCCCGTCCGGAACTGGAGGTCGTCGATCGCCGATGCGTTCAGCGGGTCGGCCATGGCCACGCGCAGCAGGCGCCCGGCGATGTTCAGCGGCACGGCGCGCAGCGTGAGAGCGTGGTCGCGATCGAGGAGCGCGACCGCTTCCGGCGCCGGCGCCAGGGGCGGAGCGGCGTAGCCGAGCCTGAGCTGCCGCGCCAGCGCACGGGCCACTGTCTCCGGATCGAGCCCCCGGCGCACCAGGATGCGGCCCAGCCGCTCCCGCGTCTCGCGCTGCTCCGCGAGGGCGGTTTCGACCAGGTCGCCGGACGCGGCGCCGTCGTCTACCAGCAGCTTGCCGAGCATGGTGGCCATACCCGAGAGTGCTGCCACGGGCGGGGCGGCGGAATGGCTGGATGGGTCGGGCCGATCCGCCCGCGGCTGTTCTCCCGGGCCGACCCGCGGTACTGTAGCTACGGCTGCAGGCGCGCCCGGACGCGCCCGAGCTGCCTCTCCCCCATTCGCCCGACGGACCGCGATGATCCGGATCGACAGCCTCACGAAGATTTACGGCCACCGCGACCGGGCGGTCACGGCCCTGCGCGAGGTGTCGCTGGAGCTGGGCCCGGGCGTCTGGGGCGTGGTCGGCCCGAACGGCGCCGGGAAGACGACGCTCCTCGGCCTCGTCCTCGGCTTCCTCCACCCCACGGGCGGCGCCATCCGGATCGACGGCGCGCTCCCGCGC
>JBKGZE010000342.1:0-3397 GCA_046545735.1 Gemmatimonadota bacterium
TCCATCGGCTCGGGTGCGGTGATCCTCCCTGGTCTGGAGATCGGCGAAGGGGCGGTGGTTGGTGCGGGTGCGGTGGTGACGCGGAGCGTGCCCGCGGGCAGCTCGGTCCGGGGCGTGCCCGCTCGGGTGGCGGCGCTGTCGCGGTCCGCCGGGTCCGGGGGCGGGGGCTGACGTGGGGCTCGCCGAGCGGGTTCCCGGCCCCGGTCCGGGGGCGCAGCGCGACGGCCGTCGCGTCCGGCTGTCGAAGCCCGAGCTCCCCGTGGTGACGTCGCGGTCCAAGCGGGCGCTGGACGTGATCGGCGCGGCCCTCGGCCTGGTGGCTCTCGCCCCGCTCTACGCGCTGATCGCGGCCGCGATCCGGCTCGACTCGCCGGGACCGGTTCATTTCCGCCAGGAGCGGGCGGGGCTCCACGGCCGGCCGTTCCTGATGAACAAGTTCCGCACGATGCGGCAGGGCACGAGCGAGGCGCGGCACCGCGAGTACGTGAGCGGTCTGGTGAACGGCGACAGAGAACAGGGGCACGAGGGCGTCTACAAGCTGACCGACGACGACCGCGTGACGCGGGTCGGCCGGCTGCTGCGCCGTACGTCGCTGGACGAGCTGCCGCAGCTGATCAACGTGCTGCGGGGCGAGATGAGCCTGGTGGGCCCGCGACCGGCCATCGCCTACGAGGTGGAGCTGTACGAGGACTGGCAGCGGGCCAGGTTGGACAGCCGGCCGGGGCTGACGGGGCTTTGGCAGGTCTCGGGGCGGAACCGGCTCACGTACCGCCGGATGTGCGAGCTGGACGTGCGCTACATCCGGGAATGGAGCTTGAAGACGGATCTGTTGATCCTGTTGAAGACGGTGCCGGTGGTGCTGACCAACTCCGGCGCCGCGCACTGAAGGTCGAGCATCATCGGGGCATTATGATAAACGTAGGGATTCTGGGCGCGGGGTACTGGGGACCCAAGTTCGCCCGCAACTTCGCTCAGCACCGGGGCGCGCGGCTCCGCGGCGTGGCCGACCTGCGGCTGGAGCGGGCGCAGGCGACGGCGATGGAGTGGGGCGCGGAGTACGCCACGGAGGACCCGGAGCGGGTGCTTCGCGACCCGGAGGTGGACCTGGTGGTGGTGGCCACGCCCGCGTGGACGCACTACGAGCTGACCCGGACGGCGCTGGAGGAGAACAAGCACGCGCTGGTGATGAAGCCCCTCACCACGAACGCGGCGGAGGCCGAGGAGCTGTGCCGGATCGCCGACGCGCGGGGGCTGGCCCTGGCGGTGGACCACACGTTCATCTTCACGGGCGCGGTGCAGAAGATGAAGGCGCTGGTCGACGCCGGCGAGCTGGGCGATCTGTACTACTTCGACTCGGTCCGGATCAACCTCGGGCTGTTCCAGAGCGACGTGAACGTGCTCTGGGACCTGGCGCCGCACGACGTGTCCATCATGGACTACCTGATGGGCTGCGCTCCCGACGACGTGGCGGCGGTGGCCATGAGCCACGGCGGGAGCCCCACCGAGAACATCGCCTACCTCACGGCCCGTTACGACGAGGCCGTCCTGGCCCACGTCCACGTGAACTGGCTCGCGCCGGCCAAGATCCGGCGCACCATCGTGGGCGGGAGCCGCAAGATGCTGGTCTACGACGATATGGAGCCGAGCGAGAAGGTCCGCATCTACGACAAGGGCGTGGAGTTCTCGAGCGAGCCCTCGCACAACGGCGCCGACGAGTACGAGCTCCTCGTGAGCTACCGCTCCGGGGACGTGACCGTCCCGCAGATCAGCACGCGGGAGGCGCTGGCCGCGGAGGTGGAGAACGTCATCGACGCCATCCACGGGCGCGCCCCGCTGATGGTGGACGGACAGGCGGGCGTGCGGGTGGTGCGGATCCTGGAGACGGCGGCAAAGTCGATCCCGCAGGGCGGGCTCCCTGTGGCGCTGACCGGCGTCCCGGTCTGAGCCATCTCCGGGTCTGGGTCGACCTCGACAACGCACCCCATGCGCCGCTCTTCCGCCCCATCGTGGCCGCGCTGCGGTCGCGGGGCCACCACGTAGCGGTCACGGCCCGCCGGGACGGCCAGACGGACGTCCTGGCCCACCTGGCGCTCGACGCCGAGGGCGTCGGGGGGTGGCGGGGGCGGAGCCTGCCGGCCAAGGTGGCCGCGACGGCCGTCCGGGCGGCCCGCCTCGCCCGGTGGCTGCGCGGCCGGAGCGTCGACGTGGCGGTGAGCCACGGCTCCCGGCCTCTCCTCCTGGCCGCCCTGGCCCGGCGGATCCCCGTGGTCACCATGTACGACTACGAGGGCGTCTCCGCGGGGCTCTTCCACCGCTTCTCCCGCACGCTGATCGTGCCGGCGCTGGTCCCCGCGGCGTCGGCGGGCGACCGGGTGGCGGCCCGCGTGGTGTCCTACGAGGGGATGAAGGAGGACCTCTACCTGTCCGACTTCGAGCCCGCGCTGGACGTGCGGGGGGAGCTGGGCATCGGACGGGACGAGGTCCTGGTGGTGCTCCGCCCCGAGTCGGAGACCGCGCACTACCGGGCCCGGGCCGACAGCGCGATACTCGATGGCATCCTGGACCGCCTGGGCGCGGCGGAGGGTGTGCGGGTGGTGCTGCTGCCCAGGAGCCCGGACCAGGGGCGCCGGCTCACGGCCGCGCTCGAGCGGCGTGGCGTGCCGGCGCTCGTCCCCGCGCCGCTGGACGGCCGGGAGCTGGTCCGGGCGGCCGACCTCGTGATCGGCGGCGGCGGCACCATGACCCGGGAGGCCGCGGCCCTCGGCGTTCCCGCCTACTCCTACTTCCGCGGCACCCTGGGCGCCGTGGACCGCTGGCTTTCCGACACCGGCCGCCTGACATTGATCCGTTCGGCCGACGCGGTCGAGCGGATCCGGCTCGAGCGGCGGGGGGAGCCCGTGTGCCCGCCCGCGTCGCGGCCGCGGGTGCTGGAGCAGGTGGTGGACGAGATCTGCGCCTCCGCCCGCCGACCGGACCCGAAGAACCGAACCTGATACCAGCAGGAGCCCGACTCTTGAGCTCGATACCCGCGACAGACGCACCCCCCACCGTGCCGTTCATGGACCTGCGGCCGCAGACCGAGGAGATCCGGGGCGACCTGGAGCTCGCCATCCGGGAGATCCTGGACGGCTCGGGGTTCATCGGCGGCCCCTACCTCGACCGGTTCGAGGCGGCGTTCGCAAGCTTCGTCGGCACCGGGCACGCCGTGGGCGTGGCCAGCGGCACGGACGCCGTGCGGATCGCGCTGCACGCGGTTGGCGTGCGGCCGGGAGAGACGGTGGTGACGGTGTCGCATACCTTCATCGCCACGGCCGAGGCCGTGACCCAGGCCGGCGCGACGCCGGTCTTCGTGGACATCGAGCCGGAAGCGCAGACGCTGTCGCCCGCCGCCCTGGCC
>JBKGZE010000343.1:0-3384 GCA_046545735.1 Gemmatimonadota bacterium
GTGGCTGGTGGCTGGTGGCTGGTGGCTCGTGGCGGGGGGGCGGGCTTCGTTGGCTCCGGCTGGGTGGCTGGCTGCGATACTGTGCGGTCAGCGGCGTTTGACGCGTAGGAACCCGGCGTCCCCCTCCTCGACCAGGCCCACGATCGCGGGCGCTCCGCTTCGGGGCTCGACGGCCGCCGGCGCCGGCCCTGCCTCCTCCCGGAGCTCGGCTACCAGCGCCTCGGCGCCTTCGCGTGGCAGGGCGATCAGGAGCCCGCCGGAGGTCTGGGCGTCGGCGAGGATGGTGCGGGTCGCGTGGTCGGTGTCGCCCCAGTCGATGGCCGCGCGTGCGTCGTCGAGGTTGCGCTTCGTGCCGCCGGGGACGTGGCCGGCCTCGACGAGGGGGCGGACGCCGGGGAGGAGGGGGACGGCCGCGGAGTCGAGCCGTGCGGCCACACCGCTCGCGGCGGCGAGCTCCCGGAGGTGGCCGATGAGGCCGTAGCCGGTCACGTCGGTGCAGGCGTGGACGCCATGGCGTCGCATGGCCTCGGCGGCGGCGCGGTTGAGCGTGGTCATGCTGTCGACGGCGGCGGCCACCACGCCAGGCGAGGCGCGGCCGGCCTTGACGGCGGTGGCGATGATGCCGGTGCCGAGGGGCTTGGTCAGGACGAGGGCGTCGCCGGGCCGGGCGGTGGAGTTGCGGACGACGTCGTCGGGGGCGACCTCGCCGATCGCGCAGAGCCCGAACTTCGGCTCCGGGTCGTCGATGGAGTGGCCGCCGAGCACCGCCGCACCCGCCTCGCGAACGACCTCGCCTCCGCCGCGTAGGATCTCCTCCAGGATGTTCTGCCCCAACAGGTTACGGGGGAACGCGACGAGGTTCAGCGCGAACAGCGGGCGCCCGCCCATGGCGTAGATGTCCGACAGCGCGTTGGCCGCGGCGATCCGGCCGAAGTCGTACGGGTCGTCGACGATGGGCGTGAAGAAGTCGGCCGTCACGACGAGCGCGCGGTCGTCGTCGAGACGGTACACGGCGGCGTCGTCGGCGGTGGCCGCATCCACCAGCACCGCCGGGTCGTCCACCGGGAGAAGGTGACGCAGCACGTGCGTCAGCTCGGCCGAGCCGAGCTTGCACGCTCAGCCGGCGCCGTGACTCAGGGCGGTAAGACGGACGATCTCGTGGTTCGACATGCGGGGAATGGTAGGTCGGGCGGGTGGGATGGGAAAGCGGGGGACGGTTTTCGGGCTACGGGTTACGGTTTACGGTTTACGGTTCACGGTTCACGGTTGTCGGTTGTCGGGTGTCGGTTCACGGGGGATGGGTTCACGGCGACCCCCGCCTCCATGACGTGGGCGAGCGCAGCTAACGCCTCCATCACTCTACGGCTATGTCCATCTCTCCGCCGGTTCCGTCCCGGCCAACGACCTCCAGGACGCCGATCCCGGTCTGATCGAACACGAGTTCTGCAGTGTGTGCGATCTCCACGACCTCCGTCGGGCAATACCCTTCGACATGCCGGTCATAGGGGACGATCGTCGCGCCCAGGCCGGTGACCGATACCTCCGTCCTCTCCGCGCTCCAACACGCCGTCGGGCCACTGGTTGTTACGGTCACCAGGAAAGCCTCTCCGACCTGGACCGTGTCCGGCGCCTGTATGGACCCTACCAGACCGACCTCTACCTCCGGGCTCGTCCCCAGGCCGCAGGCACTCGCCAAGCCTACGACCGCGGCGCCAACCATCACTCTGGTCATCTCTTCCCTCCAGCGCATCAGCCGCGCATGGCCGTCAACGTTTCCAGGTTGGCGACCCGCCGCGCCAGAATCTGCAGCGCGCGACCACCTTCGCATCAGCCCCGCATGGCCGTCAACGTTTCCAGGTTGGCGACCCGCCGCGCCAAAATCTGCAGCGCGCGACCACCTTCGAAATTACGAGGGCCTCCAGCCCTGGGCATTCTGGCCGTCGCCATCCGGTGCTCGGCTGGTTCCCGACTCATGCCCCTGAGCGAGGATGCGGCCCGTCAGCCAATGACGATGTCGGCGCGATTGGCTGCGCGGTCCACGATCTCCCGGCCCGGCCCCAGCTCCAGTGGCACGGCGGGCCCGACGGCCTCGAGGTCGCCCTCAGCGACCCGATCGCCGAACAGCACGAGCGCGCGCTCGGCGTTGAACTGCCGTGACATCCAGATCAGGCCGTCGATGTCGAGAAACGACCGGTGGACCGCCTTCGCCCACAGTACGGTGTGCTCATACTGGTCGGCCTCGGTGGCCGTCAGGTTCTCTGGCCGAAGTCCCAGCCGGCGGAGTCCATGGCCCAGGAGCTCGACCAGCAGAAGTTCGCGGCGGGCGCGGAGCCAACCCAGAGCCCGATCTTCCAGGCGGCGGGCCGGGACGAAGGCGCGGCCGCGGTCGACGGGTGCATCGTGGAACACCGTCTCGGAGATCGCGGCGTCCTCCCCCTCGGCTCCGTAGAGCACGGGCACCCGCCCACCTTCACGGTCGCTGAAGAAATGGAAGCGCCCGAGCGCGGCCGTTCGTGTGCCATGGTTGAACGCGGTCACCGGGTAGCGGAGGTCATAGACCCGGATGACGGGCTCGCCCGCAGGCCACGGGTAGATGGCTGGGGAGATGACCGCGAAGTCCGGAGGCTCCGGAACCGGAGAAGCGCCGGCGCTCACGTCGCTCGGCGGGCGCGGCCCCAGTCAGGCCCCCAGGGGTGCGGCCGTCCGCTCCGCGGCGGCCACGACGCGGTCGGGCTCGGCACCGAGCCGATCCATAGGCCGTTCCCCGCCGAGCCAGCCCGAAGGCGCCTGGAACCAGAGCGCGACGGTCCACGGGCTCTCCCCCTCGAAGGCCTCGAGCACACGCTCGATGGCCGGGTGCGGCGCGCCGTCCACGATCTGGAACGCGGGAAAGTGGTCCGCGCCTCGATGGGCGACTGCGAACAGCTTTCCTTCCCGCTTGAGCCGGCTCGCCATGGCCGAGCGGTTCTTGGCCGCTGAACCCAGCAGTGAGCCGACCTCCTCGCTGGTCAGCAGAGGCACCTGGGTCAGGAACCCCTGGCGCGCCTCGGCCTGGAGGTGGAGCTGCTTGATGTGCTCAGGCCCCATCAGGGCGGGTTCCACGTCCCGGAGTAGCAGGCCCACCAACTCCTCGTCTCGCTCCCCCTGGTGGAAATACGTGCGAAGCATGCGGACGGCTTGGTGGACGCCTTCAGCGGGGCCGGAGACAAGGACGCCCTGCTCGGCGTCGCCCGCCATGCGCCGGACGGTCCGCCTGTCAAGTGTCGTGATCCGGTAACCCTCCTGCTTCATAGGCCACCTTCGTGACGGAAGTGATCTCCTTCTTTCACATCGCGATATCACGGGGCCCGCTTGCGAAGTCAATGTTAGCGACTTCCTCTGTAC
>JBKGZE010000344.1:0-3383 GCA_046545735.1 Gemmatimonadota bacterium
GGGAGAGGGCGAGGAAGATGGCGCCCGTGGTCACCGCCATGTCCGCCACGTTGAAGACCGGCCACCGCAGGTCGCCGAACCCCACGTCCAGGAAATCGACCACGCCGGCGCGCGAGCGGATCCGGTCGATGAGGTTGCCGATGGCGCCGCCGCAGATCAGGGCGATGGAAACGAGCCGGATCCGGTCCTTCGCCGGCGTCGCCCAGTACATGGCGGCCAGCGCGATCAGCGCCACCACCGACAGGACGAGGAAGATGATCCGGGAGTACTCGCCCACGTGGATCCCGAACGCCGCGCCAGGGTTGTGGATGTAGGTGAGCCGGAGGTAGTCGCCGATGACCTCCACCCGTTCGTACAGCCGGAACGTGCGCTGGACCAGGAGCTTGGTGGTCACGTCGAGGGCGATCACCGCCGACAGGATGCCGAAGAAGAGCCGGGCCTTGCCAGCGGTCCAGCTGGCGCCCCCGGCCGCTCCGACCCGCTCGCCTTCCCGTTCCGTCACCGCCCGGCTCCGCTCTCTTCGGTCCGCTTGCACGCGATGCACAGCCGGGTGTACGGGATCGCCTCCAGCCGCTCGAACGAGATCTCCTCGCCGCACGAGCGGCAGATCTCGAACGAGCTCGCGTTCCGCGCCAAGCGGTCGAGGGCGCGGTCGACCTCCACCAGCCGCCGCCCCTCCTCGCTGGCCATGAGCGCCGCCGTCTCCCGCTCCGTCATCTCCGCCGCCGTCTCGGCCATGTGCTGCGAGAACCCCCCGAGCTCCCGGTCGTCCACCGACTCGCCGAACCTGCGCAGACGGCGGACCAGCTTGCGACGCTCGCGCTCCAGGAGCGCTCCCAGCTCCTCGCGCTGCTCAGGTGTCAGCGGCATCGCCCGCCTCCGCCCGCCGCAGCGCGATCCGCGCCGTCACCCCGTCCAGCTCCACCTCCCGCGCGTGGGACTCCCCGCCCGGCGGGGCCGGGCCCAGCTCGAGCGAGACGGCCAGCGTCTCGCCCGCGATGTACTCGCGGTGCCGCTCGGCGACCGCCCTGATGTCGTCGCCATCGACCCAGAGACGGATCCTGTCGCTGACCTCGAGCCCGGCGTCCCGCCGGGCCCGCTGGATCCGGTTCACCAGCTCCCGGGCGAGCCCCTCCAGCCGCAGCGGCTCGTCGATCTCGGGGTCGAGGGCCACGGTGAAGCCGTTGCCGGCCTCCACCACCAGCCCGCCCCGCGCCACCTTCTGGATCTCCAGCTCGTCCGGGAGAAGATCGTGCGATTCGCCAGCGACCTCGATCACCACCTGCTCGCCCTGGGCGAACGCCGACAGCGTCTCGCTGGTGAGAGCCCGGATCGCCGCCGCCGCTTCCTGCGTGTGGCTCCCGAACTTCTGGCCGAGCGCCCGGAAGTTCGGCTTCGCCTCCAGGGTCACCAGCTCCTCCGCGGCCGTGAGGAACTCCACTTCCTTCACGTTCAGCTCGTCCTTCAGAACCGCCAGCAGCTCCGCCGAAAGATCGAGACGGCCGGGCGCCACCGCGTACATCCGGCCCAGCGGCTGCCGGACCCGGATCTTCACCTGCTCCCGCGCCGCGCGACCCAGGCTCGCCAGCTCCCTGACGCCGGCCATCCCCCTCTCGAGCGCCTCGTCGCGCACGGCGTGGTCCGGCTCCGGGAAGCGCGCCAGGTGAACCGATCCCGGGCCCACGGCCCGGTGGAGCCAGTCGGCGAGGAAGGGCGTGAACGGCGCCATCAGCCGGCTCACGGTCACCAGCGCATCCTGGAGCGACCGGAATGCGGAGCGGGTGTCGGCCGCGTCCGTGGAGCCCCAGAAGCGGTCCCGCCCGCGGCGGATGTACCAGTTCGAAAGGTCGTCCACCACGAAGTCTGCGATCCGCCGCGCGGCCCGGGTCAGGTCGTAGTCGTCCAGCGCCGCCCGGACCTCCGCCACGGTACCGGCCTGGCGGGAGAGGAGCCAGCGATCCATGAGCGGCCGGTCCGCCGCCGGCATCGGCGACTCGGGCGGCGTCCACTCCTCCAGGTTCGCGTACAGCGCGAAGAACCGGTACGCGTTGGCCAGGGTGTCGAAGGTGCGGCGCACGGTCTCGGTGAGGGCGTCCTCGTCCCACCGCTTGGCGGCCCACGGCTGGCTCACGCTCACCAGGTACCAGCGGATGGCGTCGGCGCCGAACGCGGCGATGGCGTCCCAGGGGTCCACCGTGTTGCCCCGGGACTTGGACATCTTCTGCCCGTCCCTGTCCAGGAGGAGCCCGTTCACCAGCACGTTCCGGTAGACGGGGCCATGCCCGCCCGGCTGGCCGGTCTCCGGGTCGATCATGGTGGCAATGGCCATGAGGCTGTAGAACCAGCCCCGGGTCTGGTCGAGCCCCTCGGCGATGAAATCGGCCGGGTAGTGGCGCGCCCAGACGGCGCGGTCGCCGAACGGGTAGTGCCACTGGGCGAAGGGCATGGCGCCGGAGTCGAACCAGGCGTCGATCACCTCGGGCGTCCGACGCATGGTCCCTCCGCACACCGGGCACGGCCAGGTGACCTCGTCGATGAAGGGCTTGTGGGGATCGAACGCCGCCGGCAACTCGCCCGCCCGCTCCGCCAGCTCCTGGAACGACCCGATGACCTCGCGGTGCTCGTCATCGGCGTCACACAACCACACGGGGAGCGGCGTGCCCCAGTAGCGGTCGCGGCTGAGCGCCCAGTCGATGTTCCCTTCCAGCCACTCGCCGAAACGGCCCGTCCCGATCTCCGGCGGGTTCCAGTCGACCTGCCGGTTGTTCGCCAGCATGGCCTCCCTGACCCCCGTGGTCCGGATGTACCACGAGTCCCGGGCCATGTAGATCAGCGGACTGTCACACCGCCAGCAGTGGGGGTACGAGTGCTTCACCACCCCCTGGCGGAAGAGCCGCCCGCGGGCCTGGAGATCGTCCAGCAGGAGCGGGTCCGCGTCCTTCACGAACTCGCCTCCCACCAGCGGGATCCCCTCCGCGAACCGCCCGGCGTCGTCGAGGGGACGGAGCATGGGGAGCCCGTGCTCCTGGCCGGCCGCGTAGTCGTCCGCGCCGAAGGCCGGCGCGATGTGCACGATCCCCGTGCCCTCGTCGGCGCTCACGAAATCGCCCGGGATCACCCGCCAGCCGGCCTTCCGCTCCTGCTCCCCGACCTCGATGATCTCGAACGGCCGCTCGTAGCGCAGCCCGATCAGCTCGGAGGCGGCGAGCCGGCGCACGGGCTCGGTGCCCTCGCCGAAGACCGCCTCCACCAGCGCGTCGGCGACGATGACCCGCGTCCCGTCGTGCTCCACCTCGGCGTACGTCAGCTCCGGGTTCACCGTGAGCGCGGTGTTGGACGGGATGGTCCACGGCGTGGTGGTCCACGCCAGCAGGGCGCGCTCG
>JBKGZE010000345.1:0-3373 GCA_046545735.1 Gemmatimonadota bacterium
GCCGAGCGCGAGCTCGACGGACGGGTCCAGGTCGAGGAGCAGCCCGATCAGGTCGTGGTACGCCTGGTTGATCGCCGCCTCCTCCATCCCCTGGAAGCCGAGCGCGTCCCGCATCTGCGTCCAGCTCTCGCCCGCCGCGCCGTTCATGGCCATGCCCAGCGCCATGGACACGCTGAGCGGGGAGAGGAAGGTGTTGGGCTCCGGCCCGGCCGCCCGTGTCTCGCGGAGTAGGCCCAGCGCGAACGTGTTCGACGCGGCGACCACCTCGGTCTCTGCCTGGCTCAGGGCGCGGGGCAGGCCCTCGATCGGGTCGACCGCCGGCCCGGCGGGGTCATCGCACCCGGCGGCCGCGAGGGCCAGCGCCAGGAGGACGCCGAGCGAGCGGCGGACGCCGGGCGAGCGGGCGCCAGTCGAGTCCCGGGCGCCAGTCGAGGCGAGGGCCGCGAGCGGGGTGCGGCGGAAGGCGAGAGGGTATGGCGCACGCATGGAAGCCTCCACGGTATCGGGTCGGCGGAGCGGCGGGCTACGCGGGGTCGCCCACGACGCCCAGGAACAGGATGGTCCCGGAGTAGCGCTCCCGGATGGCGAAGAGGAACGGGCGGTCGAAGGTGATCCGGGGCGGGTCGGCGGGCGCCGTCGTCTCCCGCATCTCCACGGCCGTGGCCGCGGCCGCCTCCGTGCCCGCCTCGTCCACCTTCACGAACGTCTGGTGGATCACCCGGCTGATGAAGAGGTCGCGCTCGCCGTTCATGCGGCTGAAGTCGGCCACGCCCCCCAGGAACGGGGCCTCCATCCCCATGGCCCGGAGCGGTTCCTTCAGGTCGGCCTTCCAGTCCAGCTCGAACCGGGGCAGCTCGACCAGGAACCCGGCGTCGTCCAGGTTCTCGCCGTCCGCGGCCGCGTCGAACGCCGCCATCCACGTCTCCCACGTGGCGACGTCGAGCCCGGCCACGAGCTCGTCGATCCCCTGCCCCGCCGGCGGCAGCACGGCCACCGCGGTGAAGGCGCCCCCGCCGTACGGCAGCTCGACGCCTTGCGGGGCGTCCGGCGTGCCGACGTTCAGCCCCCGGTAGCCCACGTTGTCGCTCATGTAGCGGACGGTCACGGTCGAGCCGTCGGCGCGGGTGAAGGGGCCCGAGCGGGTGTTGCCCGGCTCGAAGGCGGTCCGCCAGTCGCCGAGGAAGTATACGGCGTTGACCAGGTACGCCACGGCGCTGGCCGGGATCACGTCGAGGAGGTCCTCGATCCGGCCGTTGGTGGCGCCGTCGACCCAGCCGTTGATGACGTCCTTCGAGTCGGGATCGGAGAAGTCGAGGGTGGCGGCCTGGGCGCCGAACCAGGTCTCGACCCGCTGGATGAAGTCGGGGAGCAGGGCGACGCGGCTGGCGTCGGACCAGACCGAGTTGGCCAGCGCCATCTCCACCGAGGGATCCAGCCCCGTGAGGAGGTCGATCAGGTCACGGTACGCCCGGTTGATGGCCGGCTCCTCCATCCCCTGGAAGCCGAGCGCGTCGCGCATCTGGGTCCAGCTCTCGCCGGCGGCGCCGTTCATGGTCATGCCCAGCGCCATGGACACGCTCAGGGGGGAGACGAAGGTGCTGGCCTCGCCACGCTCGGCCCGGGCCTCCCGGAGCAGCCCGAAGGCGAACGCGTTGGATCCCGCGATCACCTCCGTCTCGGCCGCGGTCAGGGCCCGGGGCAGCTCGGTGATGGCCTCCACCCCGCCCGGGCCGGACGGGTCGTCTCCGCAGGCGGCCACCGAGGCCGCCAGCACCAGCGGGACCATCGTACGGCGTACGCGCATCCGTTCTCCTCCCTGTCCATGTCACGAGCGTTCGTCCATCCTAGAGAACGAGCCGGGGTGCCGGAATCTGTCGACCGGGCGCCCGGAAGCGGGCCGGAGGCGGGCCGCAACCCGCCCGGAGGCTGGCCGGAAGCGGCGGACCTCCCGCCGCCGGTGCACGGAGCCGGCGAGCTGACAGAACCCGGCGCGCCCGCGCGTGGTAGAGGACGGAGGCGCGGCCGGAGGGACCCGCCGGCCGTGTGGACCGGAACGGAGTACGGATGCTACGGAGAGTCGTCCCCCCCTGGCAGGCACTCGCCCTCGCCCTGCTGCCTCTGGTGGCCGGGCCGGGGCCGGGACACGCGGGCGCCCAGACGGCCGTCCGGACGGGCGACGGGATCCGGCTGTCCGGGCGCGTGGTGGACGCGGCCACGGGGACGCCCATGGCCGGTGCCACGGTGGTGGTGGAGCCTGGGCTGCTGGGCGCGTTCCCGGGCGCGAGCGCGGGTTCGGGATTCACCGCCGGGGCGCGGACGACCCGCACCGATGCCACCGGCCGCTACGCCTTCGCCGATCTCACCCCCGGTCCGTACCGATTGTACGCGACACGCTATGGCTACCGTCCGTTCGCGGTCACGGTCGAGCTGGGGCGCACGGCGGCGGCCGTCTCGGTGGGGCTGGACGCAGGGCCGATCGCGCTGGAGCCGATACGCGGTCGAGGCTGGGGCGCCGGGCCCTACGTCGCGGCGGGGGCGTTCGACCCCGCGGCGGAGCTGGAGGAGGCCCGGCTCCTGATCGCCGACGCGCGCCGCGGCCGCTACCTGGCCACCGATGTGCGGGAGCTCACGCACGCCGACGTGGTGGAGGGGGTGACGCTCGGCGAGCCGGACATCTTCCGGGCGCTCCAGCGCCTGCCGGGCGTGGCCACGCGCAGCGACTACACGGCGGCGCTCTGGACCCGCGGCGCGCCGTGGTCGCAGACCCGCGTCTACTACGACGGCATGCCCCTCTTCAACCCGCTGCACGCGCTCGGCATGATCTCCGGGATCGGCTCCAGCGCCGTGGGGACGGTGTGGTTCCATCCGGGCGTGCGATCCGCCGGGACAGGCGAGGGCGCCGCGGGGGTGATCGACATCCGGAGCCGTCCGGCCAGCGGGGGCGGTACCCTGAACGTGCAGGGCGACGCGTCGCTGGCCACCGCCGGACTCGCCCTCGACCAGCGGGTCTTCGACGGCCGGGCCGGCTGGATGCTGAGCGGGCGACGCAGCTACCTCGACTGGCTCGCGGAGCTGGCCCGCCGGGCGGCCGATCGCGACGACACGTTCCCCTACCACTTCACCGAGACCGCCGGCCGCGTCGACGCCCGCCCGTCCCGGGACCACGCGGTGGCGGCGAGCTGGCTCTGGGAGGGCGACGCGCTGACCAGCGCGGGCAGCACCGACCAGGACCCGCTCCGGGCCACGTGGGGCAACGCCGTGGGGCGAGCGACCTGGTCGGTCCGGACCGGCGACCGGATCGTGCAGCACACGGTCGGGAGGAGCCAGCACCGGGGCCTCGTCCGCGTCGACTCCGCCGGCACCGCGACAGAGA
>JBKGZE010000346.1:0-3367 GCA_046545735.1 Gemmatimonadota bacterium
GGTGGAGGAGCACGGCGTCGACCCCTCGGCTATCCTGGCGGTGACGTTCACGAACAAGGCCGCCGCCGAGATGCGGGAACGGGTCCGGCGCCTGGCGGGTCGGGAGCTCGGCGGGATGTGGATCGGCACCTTCCACTCCATCGGCGCCCGTCTGCTCCGCAAGCACGCGCCGCTCCTGGGCTGGTCGTCGAACTACTCGATCTTCGACGCGGAGGCCTCGCTGCGCGAGATCAAGGCCACCATGGGCCGACTGAAGATCTCGGAGAAGAAATGGCACCCGAAGGCGATCAGGGCCGCCATGTCGGACGCCAAGAACCGGCTGGTGGGCCCGGTCGAGTACGAGCGGCTGGCCGGAGACGTGTTCGCCCGGGTAGTGGCCGAGGTGTACCCGTCGTATCAGGCATCGCTGAAGGAGCAGAACGCCTTCGATTTCGATGACCTCCTGGTGAAGCCGGTCGAGCTTCTCCGCGAAACGCCGTCTCTCCGGGACCGCTATCGCCACCGGTTCCAGTTCGTCCTCGTGGACGAGTATCAGGACACGAACCAGGCCCAGGACGTGTTGGTGGCGCTACTCGCCGCGGAGCCCGGGAGGCCCGTCTCCCCCCCCGGTCCCGACGTTGGGGACATGGGGGACCGCGGGCCGAACCTCATGGTGGTGGGCGACGACGACCAGTCGATCTACGGCTGGCGCGGCGCCGATGTGAGCAACATCCTCGACTTCGAGGCCCACTACCCGGGTGCCCGGCTGATCCGGCTCGAGCGGAACTACCGGTCCACGCAGCGGATCCTGGACGCGGCGAACGCGGTGATCGCGGAGAACGTGCGACGGAAGGGCAAGACGCTCCGGACGGAAGCGGACGAGGGTGAGCGGCTCACGCTGGTGGAGACGGCCGACGAGCGCGACGAGGCGGAGTGGATCACGTCGGAGCTCGAGCTCCGGATGGCCGAATCGGACCGGACGGCCCGGGACTACGTGGTGCTCTACCGTACGAACGCCCAGTCCCGGGAGCTGGAACGGGCGCTGGTCGAGCGTGGCATCCCGTACCGGATCGTGGGCGGCACGCGGTTCTACGAGCGCCGGGAGATCATGGACGTGCTCGCGTACCTTCGCCTGATCTCCAACCCCGTGGACGCGCAGGCGTTCGAGCGGGTGGTGACCTATCCGCGCCGGGGCATCGGGCAGGTGAACCAGGACCGTATCCGGGAGTACGCCGCGAGCGCGGGAATCGGGCTGCTGGAGGCGGCCCGCGCGGCGAAGACCATCGACGCGCTGACCGCGTCGGCCGCCACCTCGCTCGAGCGGTTCGCCGCGAGCCTGGGCGCGTTCCGCCGACACGCGGAGACCATGGGAGCGGGCGAGCTGGTGGAGCAGCTGGTGGCGGACATGGGGATCATGGCCGCGCTGCTGGGTGAGGGCCCCGACGGGGAGGACCGGGCGGACAACGTGCGCGAGCTTATCGCCGGCGCGTACGAGTTCGACGAGCGGCTCCCCACCCTTCGTGAGGTCGAGGATCTGGCCGAGGACGCGACGGCGCTGGATCTGTTCCTCCAGGAGGTTTCGCTCATAACGGACGTGGACCTCCACGATCCGGCGGCCGACGCGGTCACCCTCATGACCCTGCACACGGCGAAAGGCCTCGAGTTTCCCGTGGTGTTCATCGCCGGCCTCGAGCACGGGCTCTTCCCACTGGCCCGCGCGTACGACGAGCCCGACGAGCTGGAGGAGGAGCGCCGGCTCTTCTACGTGGGGATCACCCGCGCCCAGCGGAAGGTCTACCTGACACACGCGCGGACGCGCCGCCGCATGGGCGAGCGCCGCGAGTGCGTGCCATCCAGCTTCCTCCGTCCGATTCCCGACGCCCTGCTGGAGCCGCGGGTCACGCCGCAGGTGGAGCGGCAGGACCGGGCCTACGAACGGTGGCAGACCCGGCGCTCCAGCTACTCGGGCAGGGGACGAAGGTCCGAGCCGGTGGACGCCTTCGGGAACGAGGCGGGCGGCTACGTGATCGACTACAGCGAGAGCCAGGACGCGCCTCGCTTCATCAAGGGCGAGGTGGTGCTCCACCCCAAGTTCGGGCGCGGCACGATCAAGGCACTCTCCGGCTTCGGCCGCGATCTGAAGGCGGTGATCGATTTCGACGGGGTAGGCCGCAAGAAGGTGGTGGTCCGCTACGCGAACCTCCAGAAGGAGTACTGACGCCGTGGACGTGGCGCCGGACCAGATCCGCCGGATCGCTGCCCTGGCCGGGCTCGACCTCGACGACGAGGAGCTCGACCGCCTGACAGGCGACCTGAACGACATCCTCGCCCACGTCGACGCGCTCGCCGCGGTGGCCGAGAAGGCAGCCGGGCTGAGGGACGCTGCGCGTGTCGCGACCACGTACCCCGTACCGGGAGACACGGAGGGCAGGCTCCGGCCGGACGAACCCGGGAGCGATCCTCTCTTCACTCCGCCCGCCCGGCTGGCCCCGGACTTCCGCGAGGGCTTCTTCACGGTCCCGCTGCTGGCCTCTCACGCCGGCACGGAGCCGGACGAGGAGAGGCGCGCGACGGAGCCGTCGTGAGACGCTGGCCCGGCGTGCGCGGGCTGGCCCGTTCCACGGCAGTGGGAGAAACGCCTGCGGTGGACACGGCGCGCGTTGTGTCGGCGGCGATCACGGAGCGGGACGGCCCGGGAGGGCTGAACGCCTTCCTGGCCTACGATCCGGCGCTGCTGGCAGCCCGGGCGGAGGCGCTCGACGCCGAGCTGGACCGGGATCGGGAGGCCGGCCGGGCCCCGGGGCGTCTCGCGGGCGTGCCCGTGGCGGTGAAGGACAACCTGGTTACGCTGGACCACCCCACCACGTGCGGCTCACGGATCCTTGATGGGTACCGGTCGCCCTACGAGGCCACGGCGGTGCGGCGGCTCCGGGCGGCGGGCGCGCTGGTGGTGGGCAAGACCAACCTGGACGAGTTCGCCATGGGCTCGTCGACGGAGAACTCCGCGTACGGCCCGACGCGAAACCCCTTCGACCCGGACCGGGTGCCCGGCGGATCGTCGGGCGGCTCGGCGGCGGCGGTGGCCGCGGGGCTGGTGCCGGCGGCGCTCGGGTCGGACACGGGCGGGAGCGTGCGGCAGCCGGCGTCGTTCTGCGGTGTGGTGGGGCTGAAGCCGACGTACGGCGCGGTGAGCCGGTACGGGCTGGTCGCGTTCGCATCCTCACTGGACCAGGTCGGAACGATGGGTCGGACCGTGGAGGACGCGGCCCTCGTGCTGGAGGCGATCGCCGGCCACGATCCACTCGATGCCACCAGCGCGCGCCGTCCCGCCCCGGCGCTCCTGCCCGCGCTGGGAGCGGGCGCGGAGGGGCTGGTCGTGGGCGTGCCC
>JBKGZE010000347.1:0-3348 GCA_046545735.1 Gemmatimonadota bacterium
GGACCGCCGCGCGACCCGGATCACCCCAGGGACCGGGTCGCCAGCAACGGATCGCGCAGGAAACCGAGGGAGAGACGGTTGAAGTGCTCGGGGCGATCCACGTTGCAGACGTGGCCGGCGTGCTCGATGGCCCAGCAGACGGCCCGACGGTGCCGCTCCGCCAGCCGCCGCGCGGCGGAAAGGAACATGTGGTCCTCCGCCCCCATCAGGTAGAGCGTCGGGATGTCCACGTCCCGCTCCTCGAACAGGCGCAGGATCGGTCTGAGCTCCAGCGTCAGGCGGAACCAGCGCAGAAACTCCTTCCGCGCCAGCTTCTGCGCTTCCCGCACGAACAGGTGCCGGCTCTCCCGGTGACCCGCGCGAGGCATGATGATCCAGGCGAACAGCCGGTACAGCCACATGAAGGGGACCACCCGCTTCAGCAGGTTCCCCGTCGCCACCAGCACCCGCGACCGCACGTTCAATCGCACCACGGCGCCGCCCAGCACCATCGACCGCACCCGCTCCGGCGCCAGGTCCGCGATGGTTCGGATGATGATCGAGCCCAGCGAGATTCCCACGAAATGCGCCCGCTCGATCCCCAGGTGGTCCAGGACCTCCACCACTTCACGGCTCACCGACTCGAACGTGTACGGCTTGTGCTCCCGCCCGTCCCGCAGCCGCGCCGACCGGCCGTGGCCCCGCAGGTCCACCAGCAGGACGTTGAACTCCTCCCGATACGCCCGCAGCTGGCGGTACCACACCGACGAGCTCCCACCGGCGCCGTGCACGAACACGACCCACTCCCGGTCAGCCCCCAGCTCGTATGTCCGGTGATGCAGCATCCGCCCTCCATTGACTCCTCAACACGCTAAAATACCGCAGACCCCGCACCCGCCACCACCCCTCACCCGCCGCACCGCCAGCCGTGGCCCGCAGCCAGACGACCGCGCAAGCCACAATCCCCAGCCACAATCCCCAGCCACACGCCCGAGCCACACTCCCGAGCCACACGCCCGAGCCACACGCCCGAGCCACACGCCCGAGCGACAATCCTTTGACACGGCCACCTTCTTTGTATAGGATACGGGGGTATCCTACGAAGAGGAGCGAGTCATGGCACGCACGGAGACCCACGCCCACGGCGCCCTGGCCGCGGAGCCCGAGCAGCGCGAGCAGGTCGCGAACCGCCTGAAGCGGATCGAGGGCCAGGTCCGGGGCATCCAGAAGATGGTGGACGAGGGCCGCTACTGCCCGGACATCCTGACGCAGATCGCGTCGATCCACGCCGCGCTTCGGGGGGTGGGGAAGGTGCTCATGCGCAGCCACCTCCAGCACTGCGTGACGGACGCGATCCGGAGCGGCGACCCCGTCGCCGCCGAGCGCACGTACGACGAGGTGATGGAACTGATGTACCGGCATGTCCGTGAGTAGGCCCTGGCCGGGAACCCTGTCGCGCCGCGAGCCCGTGGCCGGGCCGGGCCGCCTCCCGTGCCGCGAGCCCGCTGCCGTGCCGCGAGGCCGCTGCCGTGCCGGGAACCCGGCCCCGCATTTGAAGTCGAAATCGAACGCTGTCGAACGACCGTGCACTCGAACCCGAGCCCGGAAGCCCGAGCAGGAGCCCGAGAGATGACCGACGACGCGACCACCACCCAGCGCCCGCCCGGGCGGGAATCCGGGGGCGACGCGAAGCAGCCCGCGGGCGAGACCTCCGAGCCGAAGGGGTTCGCGCGCCTGGAGATCCCGGTGACCGGGATGACGTGCGCGGCGTGCGCCAGCCGGGTCCAGAAGGGGCTGTCGAAGTCGGAGGGCGTGCGCGACGCGGGCGTGAACTTCGCCACGGAGCGCGCGACGGTGGAGTACGACCCGGAGACCGCGACGGCCGCGGACCTCGTCGCGGCCGTGAAGGCCAGCGGCTACGGTGCCCGGCTGGAGGAGCTCGAGCTCCAGGTCGCGGGGCTGGAGATGGCGGCGACGGGGGATGGGGTCGCGCGGGAGCTGGAGGCGCTGACCGGCGTGCTGACCGCGGAGGTCAACATCGCCACGGGCACGGCCCGCGTCGTCTACATCCCGGAGGTGGTGACGCCGGACGAGCTGGCGGGCGCGGTGGAGTCGGCGGGTTACGAGCTGGCGGCGCCGATCGACGTCGCCGACCCGGCGGAGCGGGAGCGGATCGCGCGGGAGCGGGAGTACCGGATCCTGAGCCGGAAGTTCTGGTTCTCGGCGGTGGCGGCGGCGTTCGCGATGGTGGTGTCCATGCCGCTCATGGGCCACGACTCGGCGGCCATGCAGACCGACCTCTTCCACCGGGTCATGATGCCCGTGAACGACGCTATCGCGGCGGTCCTCCCGTGGCTCTACACCGTCGAGCCGTGGATCCTGAAGTGGTCGCTGCTGGCGGTCACGATCCCCGTGGTCTTCTGGGCTGGGAAGCAGTTCTACAAGGGCGCGTGGAGCGGGCTGCTCCACGGCAGCTCGGACATGAACACGCTCATCGCCGTGGGCACGGGCGCGGCGTTCATCTACAGCGTCGTCGCCACCGTGGCGCCGGGCATCTTCACCTCCGCAGGGCTCCCGGCCGACGTCTACTACGAGGCGGTGGTCATGATCATCGCCCTGATCCTGCTGGGGAAGATGCTGGAGGCGCGGGCCAAGGGCCGGACCAGCGAGGCCATCCGCAAGCTCGCCGGGCTCCAGCCCCGGACGGCACGCGTCATCCGCGACGGCGCGGCCGTGGACATCGAGATCGAGGACGTGGTGGTGGGCGACGTCGTGGTCGTCCGCCCCGGGGAGAAGATCCCTGTGGACGGCCGCGTGGTCGAGGGCCGCAGCGCGGTGGACGAGTCGCTCCTCACCGGCGAGCCGCTCCCCGTCGACAAGACGGAGGGCGACGAGGTGGTGGGCGGGACCATCAACGGCCAGGGCAGCTTCCGCTTCGAGGCCACCCGCGTCGGGCGCGACACGGCGCTGGCCCAGATCGTCAAGCTCGTCCGCGACGCCCAGGGCTCGAAGGCGCCGATCCAGCGGCTCGCCGACGTCATCGCCGGCATCTTCGTCCCCGTTGTCGTCGGGATCGCAGTGGTCGCCGCCGCCGTCTGGTGGCTCGTGGGCCCGGACCCCGCGTTCCTCTTCGCGCTGGTCACCTTCGTCACCGTGCTCATCATCGCCTGCCCGTGCGCCATGGGTCTGGCCACGCCCACGGCCGTCATGGCCGGCACCGGCGCCGGCGCCGAGCGGGGGCTCCTCTTCAAGGGCGGCGAGGCGCTGGAGACGGCCCACAGGCTGGACACCATCGTCCTGGACAAGACCGGGACCATCACGGAGGGGAAGCCCACCGTCGTGGAGATCGCGACGGTGTACGGTTCACGG
>JBKGZE010000348.1:0-3325 GCA_046545735.1 Gemmatimonadota bacterium
GGCGCGGGCTGTCCGCAACGACAGAACCGGTTTCCGCATGTCATCGACGAAGATGTCCCCGCTGCCCGCTGCCTGGCTCCTCCTGGCTGCCCTCATCCTGACCGCCGCGGCGCCGGGGTCGGCCGCGCGCGCCCAGGAGCTGCCCATCGCCATCGAAATGGCGGTGCCCGCTGGCGTGACCTACGACCTGACGCTCCCCTCGCCGGAGGCGGTGCTCGGGTACCGGATCGGGGCGCGGCACACGCTGCCTCACGAGATCGTGGACTATTTCGAGCGGGTGGCGGCGGCGAGCCCCAGGGTCGTGGTGGAGGAGCACGGCCGGACGTACGAGGGACGGCCGCTGGTCCACGCGATCGTGACCTCGCCGGAGAACCACGCGCGGCTGGAGGCGATCCGGGCGGCGAACCTCCGGCTCTCGGATGCGCCGGAGACGGTGTCGGACGCGGAGCTGGAGGGGATGCCGGCCGTCGTCCACATGAACTACGGCATCCACGGGAACGAGGCGAGCGGGGGCGAGGCTGCGATGCTCCTGCTGTACCACCTGGCGGCGGGCGCCGGTGCGCCGGTGGCGTCGGTGCTGGACAGCGCGGTGGTCATCATCAACCCCATGCTGAACCCGGACGGACGGGACCGCTTCGCCGACTGGGTCAACCGGAACCGCGGGGGCGTGGCCGTGGCCGATCCGCAGGACCGGGAGCACCGGGAGGCGTGGCCGGGGGGGCGGACCAATCACTACTGGTTCGACCTGAACCGGGACTGGCTGCCGCTGGTCCACCCGGAGTCGCGGGGGCACGTGGCGGTCTACCACCGGTGGCGGCCGCAGGTCCTGGGCGACTTCCACGAGATGGGCAGCCACCGAACGTACTTCTTCATGCCGGGCGTGCCGTCTCGCACCAACCCGTTGACGCCGGCGGCGAACCAGGAGCTCACGGCCGCCATCGCCGACTACCACGCCCGGGCGCTGGACGGGATCGGGTCGCTGTACTACTCGGCCGAGGGCTACGACGACTTCTACTACGGCAAGGGGTCGACCTTCCCGGACGCCCAGGGCACGGTCGGCATCCTGTTCGAGCAGGCGTCGTCGCGGGCGCTGGAGCGGGAGACGGAGAACGGGCTGCTGACCTTCGCCTTCACCGTACGGAACCAGCTGGCGACGTCACTCTCGACCCTCGCGGCGGCCGTCGACCTGCGGGAGCGGCTGCTCCGCTACCAGCGGGACTTCTACGCGGAGGCCCACGACTGGGCACGGTCGCACCCGGTGAAGGGGTTCGTGGTCTCGACCGCCGAGCGGCGGACGCGGGCGCAGGCGCTCGCGGCGCTGCTGCAGTCGCACCGCGTCCGGGTGCACGCGCTGGCCAGGGACCTGAACGTCGAGGGCCGCCGGTTCCGCGCGGGCGAGGCCTTCGTGGTGCCGATGGACCAGCCGCAGGCCCGGTTCGTCGCCGGCGTCATGGAGACCGCGGGCGAGTTCGCCGACTCCATCTTCTACGACGTCAGCACGTGGACGCTGCCGCTCGCGTACGGCGTCCACTACGCCGAGCTGGACCGCGAGCCGGGACGGGCGCTGGGCGATGTGCTCCCGCCCGTCTCCCTCGACGGCGGCGCGCTCGTGGGCGGGACCGCCGGCTACGCCTACCTCCTGCCGTGGGACCGCTACTACGCGCCCCGGGCGCTGCACCGGCTGCAGGCGACGGGCGCGCGGGCCCGGCTGATGACGACGCCGTTCTCCGCCGACGTGGGCGGGACGACGATGGAGCTGGACCGGGGCGTGGTCGTCATCCCGGTGACGCAGCCCGGCGTGGACCCCGGAGTTATCCACACGGCTGTCCGGGAGGCGGTGGAGCGAGACCACGTCCGGGTCTACGCCACGGACCGCGGGCTCACGCCGGCCGGCGTCGACCTCGGCACCCCGTCGGCGGCGGTGCTGCCGCCGCCGCGGATCGCGCTGCTCACCGGAAGGGGCGCGAGCTCGTACCACGCAGGCGCCACCTGGCACCTCCTCTCCGAGCGCTTCCGGATCCCCGTCTCGCTCCTCGAGGTGGACGCCGTGGGGCGCGCCGACCTCGACCGCTACAACACCCTGGTCCTCGCCGGCGGCGACTACCAGGGGCTGGACGCCGGGCGGGTCCGGGACTGGGCCCGGGATGGCGGGCGGCTGATCGCCCTCGGCGA
Source organism: Gemmatimonadota bacterium (assembly GCA_046545735.1). Classification (GTDB taxonomy): domain Bacteria; phylum Gemmatimonadota; class Gemmatimonadetes; order Longimicrobiales; family RSA9; genus JAWVYT01. Next base: position 2,173 of record JBKGZE010000348.1, read on the forward strand.
CGCCACTACGTGGCTGGTGGCGAACGGCCTCCTCGACGCCGAGCCCCGCGAGCTCGACCTGGACGCGCGGCTGGAGGGCGTGCCCTACGCCGACCTCGCCGACGCCCGGGGCGCGCACGTCATCGGCGGCGCCATCTTCGGCATCCGACTGGACGGCACGCACCCGCTGGCATTCGGCTACGACGGTGTGGTCCCGGTCTTCCGCGACGGTGAGCACGCGTTCGACACCGGCGGCAGCCCGGGGACGGTGGTGGCCCGGTACCTGGACGAGCCCCTGCTGAGCGGGTACACGTCCGGCGACCGGCAGCGGCAGCTGGCGGGCAGCCCCGCCATCGTCGCGACGCGGCACGGAGACGGGCGCATCGTCGCCATCCTCGACCGGCCGAACTTCCGCGGCTTCTGGTACGGAACCAATGGCCTCTTCCTGAACGCGGTCTTCTTCGGCAACGCCTTCTGACGCGGAGGCAGCAGGGCGGCCGGCCGGCGCACAACTTGCCCATGGGTGCGGCGACACGCACGCACACGTCGAGGAGGGTACGTCATGGCGATCCGGCTACACGAGGCCCATCCGTCGCTGGTCCATTTCCCCTTGAGCTTCCTGCCTCTCTCGGTTGCGGCCGACGCCGCCGGTGAGGTGCTGGATCGGGACGACCTGCGGCAGCTGGGTCGGCTCACGATGCCGCTGGCCGCGGGGGCCGCCGCGGTGGCGGGGGTCAGCGGGCTCGTGGCCCAGCAGGAGGTGGAGGGGTCCGATCACGCATTCGACATGCTCATCACACACCGCAACCTGAACCTGCTGGTGGGCTCACTGGCCGCGGGGCTCGCGGGCTGGCGCTGGGGCCGGGATCGCGTCGGCGCCGGGTACCTGGCGGCGGCCGTGGCCGGCATCGGGACCATGTTCTACTCCGCCTGGGTCGGCGGTGAGATGGTCTACTCCCACGGGATGGGCGTACGCGCCGCCGGTGGCGTCCGCGAGGACGTGCCCGAGCTGAGCCGGGAGGACGCGGGCCGCGCCGCGTCCCGGACCGCCGAGAACCTGGTGGAGGGCGGTCGGCTCACGGCCGAGGAGACGGCGGAGGGAAGCATCGCGCCGTCGGTCGGCGGCGAGCACTGAACGCCCCGGCGCCCGCCGTCGCCGCCGTCGCCCGCCGTC
>JBKGZE010000349.1:0-3321 GCA_046545735.1 Gemmatimonadota bacterium
GGCGCAGGGTTACCCTATGCGGCGGCGGAGCCGGGACGTGACCAACGGGGGATCGAGGCGAGATGGGACGAGAGCAGGCGGAAACCGGGAAGAGCCGGGCACCCCTTCGTGTCCGCGTGCTGCGGCGGGCGCGGTCGTTCCACGGCCTGGTGGCGCTTCCGCTGCTGATCCTGGTGATCGTGAGCAGCGCGACGGGGATCCTCCTGGGTTGGAAGAAGAACGTGGACGTGCTGCAGCCGCCGACCCGGACGAGCGCTGCGGCGGACCTGGGCGAGTGGCTCGGGCTGGACGAGCTGGCGGCCGCGGCCACGGCGGCGCTGGCGGCGGAGATCGGCTCCGACGATCCGGAGCGCCTGGTGCCTGAACGTCTGGACGTGCGTCCCGGCAAGGGGGTAGTCAAGGTCCGTTTCCCGGGCACCTGGGAGGTCCAGGTGGCGGGGGGCACGGCCGAGATCCGCTCCATCGCCCGTCGCCACTCCGACTGGATCGAGAAGCTCCACGACGGCTCGATCATCAGTGAGGGGTTCAAACTCGTCACGATGAGCGCGCTCGGGGTGGGGCTGATCGTCCTCTCCTTGACGGGTTTCTGGCTGTGGCTCGGCCCGAAGCGCCTGCGCCGCTTGCGGGCCCGCGACGACCGCACCGGCGGTCGGAGAAAAGCCGCCTGACCGCCCGACTCAGAGCTCGATCCTGGTTCCGGCCCCTCCCTTGCACGTACCGGGGTTCCGTACGCCTGTACGATCTGCATCGAAGGGGGAGTGCCATGGGCCACCGACAGCTCGCCGATCATCGTGGTCACCGCTGGGACGTGGAGGACGAGGGCCCGCTCCGGCCGCAGGAGGGCCCGGAAGGGGAGGGGGCGGAGCACCGCCTCCGCTTCACGCGCGACGACGGGACCGAGGAGGTCCGCACGGCGCCCCGGTCTCTCGATCAGCTCGCCGACGCCCAGCTGCGCACGATCCTGGACGCGGGGGACCTGGGTGACGCGCCCCGTGAGCCGGACCTCGAGGCGAACCGCAGCCGCGGCTACGGAGGCGCCCGGGACTGAGCCCGGGGCGGTGGCGGCGCCGCCCGTTACGTGAACGCCCCCCGGTCGTCTTTGGTGGTGGGTGAGTACACACAGGAGTGTAGAAGTGAGATTCGGAAAGAACAGAACCGAAGAGCCGCCCCGTCCGCAGGGGGCGATCCCACAGCCGTCGACGGGGGGCAATCAGACCCAGTCGGTGCTCGGCGCCGGCATGGTCGTGACCGGCGACTGCGTCACGCGCGGCGACCTCCGGGTGGACGGCCGGGTGACGGGGAGCGTCCGGGCACGTCAGCTCACGGTGGGCCCTGACGGCAAGATCGAGGGGGACGTGGCCGGCCCCGACGACGGACCGGCGGAAGGGGGCGTGGTGGTGGAGGGCCAGGTGAGCGGCACGGTCCGGGCCCAGCGGGCGGAAGTGGCCCGGGGCGGGAGCGTGGGGAACGGTCTGCGGGTGCGGGAAGCGGTGGTGAGCGGGCGCGTGGTCGGCACGATCGTGGCCGAGCAGCGTCTGCTGCTGGAGGACACGGCCGTGGTCGAGGGTGACGTAACGGCGCCGCGCCTCGGCGTCCAGGAGGGCGGGCGCGTCACCGGCACGATGAAGATCACCCCGGAGGCGAGGGCGGGGGTCGGCTCGACGCCGGCCCGCGAGTCGCGGAAGGGGCCGTCGGCGCCGGAGAAGCCCGCGGACAAGGCGTCCGGGGGCCCGGAACCGGAGGGCGGGCAGCAGGAAGGGAAGCGGGAAGCCGGCTGAGCCGGACCGCCCGCGGGGCCGGTCGCGGTCAGGCTCGCTCGCCGCGACCGGCCCACGCTCCGCTCTACAATCCCAGCTGCTGGAAGAAGTCGTTCCCCTTGTCGTCGATGAGGATGAACGCCGGGAAGTCCTCGACCTCGATCTTCCAGACGGCCTCCATCCCCAGTTCGGGGAAATCGATGCACTCGACGCTCCGGATGTTCTCTTCCGCCAGCACCGCGGCGGGCCCGCCGATGGATCCCAGATAGAAGCCGCCGTGCTTGCTGCACGCGTCCACCACCTGCTGGCTCCGGTTCCCCTTGGCGATCATGATCATGCTCCCGCCGTGGCTCTGGAGCAGGTCCACGTACGGGTCCATCCGGTTCGCGGTTGTCGGCCCGAACGAGCCGGACGCCTTCCCCTCCGGCTTCTTGGCCGGACCCGCGTAGTAGATGGGGTGCTTCTTAAGGTAGTCGGGCAGCGCCTCGCCCCGGTCCACGATCTCCTTGAAGCGGGCGTGGGCGATGTCGCGGCCGACCACGATCGTGCCCGAGAGTCGCAGCGCGTCCCCGACCTTGAGCGTGGACAGGTCCGCCAGCACCTCCGCCATGGGCCGGTCCAGGTCGATGCGATGGCCATGGGCGGCGTCCGCCGTGCGGTACTCCTCGGGGATCAGCCGCCCCGGGTCGCGGTCGAGCGCCTCCAGGAAAAGCCCGTCACGGGTGATCCTGGCCCGCAGGTTCCGGTCGGCCGAGCAGGAGACGGCCATGCCCAGCGGGCAGCTGGCGCCGTGACGCGGGAGCCGGATGACCCGGACATCGTGGGCGAAATACTTGCCGCCGAACTGGGCTCCGATCCCGAGCTCCTGGGCCGCCTTCAGCAGCCGCGACTCGAGCTCCACGTCGCGGAACGCCCGGCCGTGCTCGTTGCCGGTGGTGGGGAGCCCGTCGAGCTCACGCGCCGCCGCCAGCTTCACCACCTTCATGACGGCGTCGGCGCTGGTCCCGCCGATGACGAACGCCACGTGGTAGGGCGGACACGCGGCGGTGCCCAGCGACTTCATCTTCTCCACCAGGAACGCCTCGAGCTTGTCCGGCGTCAGCAGCGCCTTGGTCTGCTGGAAGAGCATGGTCTTGTTGGCGCTCCCGCCACCCTTCGCCATGAACAGGAACTTGTACGCCTCGCCTTCCGTGGCCGCGATGTCGATCTGGGCCGGCAGGTTCGTCCCCGTGTTCTTCTCCGTGTACATGTCCAGCGGCGCCGTCTGCGAGTACCGGAGGTTCTCTTCCGTGTACGTCCGGTAGATGCCCCGGCTCAGGTACTCCTCGTCCTTGACCCCTGTCCACACCCGCTGTCCCTTCTTGGCGACGATGGTGGCGGTGCCCGTGTCCTGGCACACCGGCAGCTCCCCGGCCGCCGAAACCTCGGCGTTGCGCAGGAACGCCAGCGCCACCCCGCGGTCGTTCGGCGAGGCCCCCGGGTCGGTCAGGATCCGCGCCACCTGCTCGTTGTGCGACGGCCGGAGCAGGAACGAGACGTCGCGCATGGCCTCCGCGCCAGCACC
>JBKGZE010000350.1:0-3318 GCA_046545735.1 Gemmatimonadota bacterium
CTCTTCCTCCTGGTGAAGCGAGGAGGGGCGTGTCTGCCGGGCGGGTCGACGCCGTCGCGAGCGGTCCCTCCGGCAGAGCGCGGACCGCTGCGGGTCGCGCCGTGCGTGCGGCCCCGAGCCGCGTACCCCGCCCTCCTCGGGTGGGGGAGTGCGGGGGCGGCGGAGGAGGGCGGGGCGTGGGACAGGGGGGGCGGCTACGGGATGGGCACGAACTCCTGTCGCTCGACGTCCAGGGCGAGCACGCGGCCTTCCTCCATGATGTAGTGCCAGCCGTGGAGGGCGAGGGTACCGGCTTCGACCCGCTTCGCGACCGACGGGTACGTCATCAGTCGCTCGAGCTGGAGCGCTACCGCCCGCTGCTCGGTCCGCAGCAGGTCGCTCCGCTCCGGTACGGGCGCCTCGTCAGCCGCATCGGCGGCGCGGGTCCATTCCTCGACCCGGGCGGGGTGGCCGAGCTCGAGCCAGCGCGCGAGGTGCGGGGCTTCCGGGTTCGGCGGTGCGTAGAGCGACTGCATCGCGCCGCAATGGCTGTGGCCGCACACCACGATGTCGGTCACGTTCAGAGCCAGCACGGCGTACTCGATCCCCGCGGCCGTCCCGTGGTACGCGCCGTCGGGCGCGGACGGCGGCACGAGGGCCCCTACGTTCCGCACGATGAACAGCTCGCCCGGGCCCGTGCTCGTCAGCAGGTCCGGAACGACGCGGGAGTCGGAGCAGCCGATGAACAGCGTGCTCGGCTTCTGTCCCTCCTCCACCAGCTTCTGGTAATGCTCCCGGTAGCGCGGGAACGTTTCCGTACGGAACCGACGGAGTCCCTCGATCAGATGCTCGGGCATGCTCAATTCTCCTGAGGCAGAACGCCCACCCGCAGCCGCGATGCGTGCTCGGGCGAGCGGAAGATGCGCTGCACGGCTGGCACGAACGGGGCCGTCCGGTCCAGCTCGTACAGGTTGTCCACATACACGTGCGGGTTCAGGTCCACCAGCGGGAACCACGTGCTCTGGACCTGGACCATGATCCGGTGCCCCGGCTCGAACGTGTGCAGCACGTCCTGCAGCGGCACCTCCACCCGGGTGATCCGACCCGGCTCGAACGGCTCGGGGTGCGACGGGCTGTTCCGGTACCGCCCCCGGATCACCTCGCCGCGGACCATCATCTGGTAGCCGCCCGTCCGGAAGCCGGGGCGCTCCCGGGCCGCCGGCGTGTCCTCCGCGTCGCCCGGGAACTCGTCGATCACCTTCACCACCCAGTCGCTCGCCGTGCCCGACGTCGAGACCCACAGCTCGGCGACGATGGGCCCGGCCACCGTCACCGGCTCCGTCAGCACCGCGGACCGGTACGTCACCACGTCCGGGCGCCGCTCCGCGAACCGCTGGTCCTCCGTCATGTACTCCCGGGTCATCCCCAGGGCGACCTCGCGGGTGAACGGCACCGGGCTCGTCGGGTCGCTCACCCACTCGTCGAACGGCTCGCCGATGGCGCCCACGGCCGCGGGCGCCGTCCACGCGAGGCCGCCCTCCTCGGAGAGGTAAAGCGAGCGCTCGCTCACCTCCGGCGGCGTCCACGCGTCGAACCGGCGCCACTCGTTCCGCCCCGTGTCGAACATCGTCGCCTCCGCCAGCCCCGGGTCCGGCCCGCCCTTCAGGTGATGCCGGAACCACGGCAGCTCGATGCTGTCCCGGTAGAACTCCGACGTGCGCTGCTCGAACCACGCGTCCCCCAGCTGCTGCCCCGACGACCGGGCCCAGCCCCCGTGCACCCACGGGCCCTCCACGAGCTTCGCGTCCACGCCCGGAGACAGCCGCTCGATCGATCGGTAGATCGCCAGCGGCCCGTACAGGTCCTCCGCGTCGTACCAGCCGCCCACCGTGAGCACCGCCGGAGCCACGTTCCGCAGGTGCGGGACGATGTTGCGCCGCTGCCAGAACTCGTCGTAGTGGGGATGGGCGATCACCGAATCCCAGAACGGGACCCGGTCGCGGTACCACTCGTCGTTGATGTTCCCCAGCGGCCCCAGCTCCCGGTAGAAGGCGTAGCCGTCCACCGTCCCGAAGTCCAGACGCTCCGGCCACTCCGTCGTCGGCTCCGGCCGCGGCTGCCCGAACGACCAGAAGAAGCCGAAGAAGTGAGGCAGGAAGAACGCGCCGTGGTGGTGGAAGTCGTCGTACCACCAGTCCGCGATGGGCGCCTGTGGGCTCACCGCCTTCAGCGCCGGGTGCGCGTCGATCATCCCCGCAGCGCTGTAGAAGCCCGGGTACGAGATCCCCCACTGCCCCACCCGACCGCTGTGACCGTCCACGTTGGCCAGGAGCCACTCGATCGTGTCATACGTGTCGCTGCTCTCGTCCACCTGCGTCGGACTCGTCTTCTCCGGGATGTGCGGCGTCATGTTCACGAACTCGCCCTCGCTCATCATCCGGCCCCGAACGTCCTGGTACACGAAGATGTACCCGTCGCGCGTGTACCGCCCGTTCGGCCCCAGCGGCGCGCGGTACGCCTCCGCGCCGTACGGCGCAACGCCGTACGGCGTGCGGAACAGCATGATCGGAACCGGCCCCGCCGCCTCCTTCGGCGTGTAGACGGCCGTGAACAGTCGCACTCCGTCCCGCATCGGGACGTAGACCTCCCGCTTGTCGTAATGGGCCCGCACGTACTCGGCGTCCACCTCCTGCCCCGCCGCCGGCCCGGCCCACGCCAGCGCGAACAGCACCAGAACAGCACACAGGCGCGGACGGCGGCCCCGGAGGACGCCCTCCACCAGGCGCGTGGGTCGATGGCTATCGGCTCGGCGGTGCGTGGCGCGAGAGTGCATCCGATCCTCCAGGTTCGGTCGAGGCTTGCCGCAAGCTGGGGCCGCCACACGGCCCAGGCAAGACCGTGAACCGCCCCCCGCGACCCGACCTGCTACCGTGACCCGACCACCGTGAACCGAGCACCGTGAACCGAGCACCGTGAACCGACGGACGAGGCGTTCGCGATGCTGCCGGCGGGGACGCTGGAGTCGCTGCTGGCTTCGGGTGGGAGTCAGCCGCCGCCCCGTCGCCCACGCGCTCGACTCGGGCGGGGCGACCTATTCGGTCTTTTCCGCCTGCCTGGCGGCTCTGGCCAGGGGCGGCTCGCGGGGCGGTTGCTCTTCGGCTCCTTTGGGCGCGAGCCCCGCGGCCCCGGCCATGCCCATGATCCCTGGGGTGTTGAGCGAGTCGGCCAGCGCGGACGGCACGACCATGAGGGAGCCCTTCTTGACGATGCTCTCGTAGAGCATGTTCATCGCGCGGAGATTGAGGGCGACGGGTTGTTCACCGTAGCGCTCTGCGGCCT
>JBKGZE010000351.1:0-3318 GCA_046545735.1 Gemmatimonadota bacterium
GCCACCTGGCCGGCCACGGCGGAGACCTCGCCCAGCGCTTCCTCCAGCCCCTCGAGGGCGCCGTTCAGTGAGCGCTTGATCCGCGCGTAGCCGCCTTCGTAGTCGCCCTCCATGCGGACCGACAGGTCTCGTTCGGCCATGCGCTCGAGGACACGGGTGGCTTCGTTGATCGGCGTGGCGATGGCGTCCATGAGCCCGTTCAGCCCGCCGATGAGATCGCGATAACCGCCCTCGAAGGCCTGCGCGTCGGAGCGCTCGTCGAGCCGACCCTGGCGAGCCGCCGTGACCCGTTCGTCCGTTTCGGCCACCACGCGCTTGAGCACGCCCTGCGCCTGCTCGAAAGAGCGGGCGGTCTCGGCGGTGCTTCCGATGATCGCATCCACCGCCCGCGCCAGCGCGCCGACCTCGTCGTCCAGGTCGAGCTCGAGCGGCTGGGTGCCGTACTGGATCGTGTGGTCCAGCTCACCGCGGGCCATGGCCCGGGCGCCGGTCCCCAGGCTCGCGATGTCCTGCCCCTGCAGCATCTCGACCCGCTCGACCACCAGGTGGAGGCGACTGGAGATCCAGCGCGCGATGAAGAAGGCGGTCACTATGGCCAGAAGAACGCCGAGGGCGAGAACGGCGAAGAGGATGGCGCGGGTTCGCTCGTAGAGGGCGGTGTTGGCCGTGGCGGTCTCCCCGGCCGCCTCGAGCCGGCTGTCGGCGATGACATCGAGGGACTCCGAGTACGCGGCGCCCGCCTGGCCGGCATCGCCTCCGAGCAGGGCCATGGCGTCTTCCTGGAGCCCCTGGTCCACCAGCTCGACCACCCGTCCGGCCGGCTCTAGGTAGCGCTGTCGCGCGGCGAGGAGCGTTTCGAAGGCCCGCCGATCGGCGTCGCTGTCGATCTGGGTCTCATACGCGTCCTGGAGCTCGTTCGCGCGGGCCGACAGCTCGGCCAGCTCGCCGCTGACCCGCTGGCGGTCTGTCTCGGAGGTGGCGAGGGCGTAGTCGCGGAGCCGGGTCTGGTACCGCTCCATCATGGTGCTCCATTCACCCACCTGGCCGAGGCGCACCGTCTGCTTCTCGTACAGCTCCGTGTCCGCCTGGTCGAGGCAAGAGTCGGCCGCAGGAGGCCCGTACTTGAGTCCAGGTGGTGACCCGCCGGCTACTCGGCCTCCAGCTCCCGCTCCGCGCTTTCCCACTCCGCCATCCAGCGCTCTACTTTGGACTGGAGCGACGACCGCTCGTCCTCGAGCGACCGGACCTCGTCCATCCGCTCGGTCGCGTAGAGCCCCGGGTCGGCGAACGCCTTCTCGATCTCCGCCAGCCGGCGCTCCGCTCGATCGATCCGGTGGGTCAGCTCGTCGCGTTTCTCCTCGAGCTTCCGGACCTGGTACGGGTCGCGCCTGCGCGGACGGGTGGGGCCCGGCCCGTCGGTGCCGGCCTCGCCGCCGCCCTCCGTCTTGCCGGCCTTCTTCTTCCGCGTCTTCGCCAGCACGGTGTCGACGTCCAGGTGGTCGTCGCCGCACCAGTGGACGTATTCCTCGTAGGTGCCCCGGTAGTCGCGGATGCCGACGGCGGTGATCTCGACCACCCGGTTCGCGAGCTGGGCGACGAACCAGCGGTCGTGGGAGACGAGGACGAGGGTGCCGTCGTAGTCGCGCAGGGCTTCGACCAGCGCTTCGATGGACTCGAGGTCCAGGTGGTTAGTGGGCTCGTCGAGGACGAGCACGTTGGGCCGACGGAGGGCCAGGTCGCAGAAGACCAGCCGGGTCGCCTCACCGCCGGAGAGGGCGGAGAGCGGCTTCTCGGCCTCATCCCCGGAGAACAGGACGGCGCCGAGGGCGCCGCGGAGGAAGGTGGTGGTGGTGCCGGGGTGCTGGCTGGCGAGCCACTGGGCGGCGGTGACGCCGGGGTGGTCGAGCTTCTCGTGGTGGTCCTGAGCGAAATAGCCGACGCGCACGTTGTGGCCCCACTCGGTGGCGCCCGTGTCCGGCGTCAGCTCGCCGACCGCGATCTTGAGCAGGGTGGACTTTCCGACCCCGTTCGGGCCCATGATGGCGAGTCGGTCCCCGCGTCGCACCTCCAGGTCCACGCCGTGGAGGACCCGGTTGTCACCGTACGCTTTGGTCACGCCGTCGATCTCCAGCACGTCACGACCGCTGGGACGGAACGGCTCGAAGCGGAAGCTCGGGTAGCGTCGGGACGAGGGGGCGAGCGGCTCGAGCTCCTCCGCCTTCTTCTCGATGAGGCGCAGCTTGCTCTGCGCCTGCCGCGCCTTGCTGGCCTTGGCGCGGAACCGGTCCACGAACTGCTGGTGGTGCGCGATCTCCCGCTCTCGCGACGCGATCTCCTTCTCCCGTCGCTCCCGCTCCGCCGCCTTCTTCTCCATGAACGCGCTGTAGTCGCCGTGATAGAGCGTGACGGTCCGGTAATCGACGTCGAGGATGTGGGTGACCACATTGTCGAGGAACCGGTGGTCGTGGCTGATGACCACCACGGGGCCGGGGAACCTGGTGAGGAACTTCTCCAGCCACCGGATGCTGAGGATGTCCAGGTGGTTGGTGGGCTCGTCGAGGAGCAGCGCATCGGGGCGACCGGCGAGGGTCCGGGCGAGGAGCACGCGGAGCTTGAAGCCGCCGGAGAGCGTGCTCAGCGGTTTGTGGTGGACCTCCGCCGGGATGCCCAGCCCCTCCAGGATCTCCGCCGCCCGGGCCTCGGCCGCGTAGCCGTCGAGGCGCCGGAGGGTCTCCTCGACCGCGCCGTAGCGTTTCGCGTCGAAGTGGTCGGAGGCGTTGGCCAGGATCCGCTCCCGCTCCACCAGCGCTTCCCATAGCTCCGGGTTGCCCCGCAGCGCCACGGCGAGTATCTCCTCGTCCTCGTACAGGAACTGGTCCTGGCGGAGCACGCCCAGGTCCAGCTTCGAGGGGATCGAGACAGTGCCGGAGGTAGCCGGCTCGTGGCCGCTGAGGATGTTCAGCAGCGTGGTCTTGCCGGCGCCGTTCGCGCCCACCAGCCCGTAGCGCTCCCCCGGATTGAGCTGGAACGAGACGTCGGCGAAAAGCGTTCGGTCGCCGAATTCCTTGGCGAGATTCGATACGGAGATCATGCACACAGAGGCACAGAGAGCACAGAGCCGGCGGTGCGGAACACCACGCGGGCGGCGAGAGACGTCCGCGGCCATCCGGCTGTCCGGTGCGGGAATGTAAGGGGATGGACCGACGAGGTGGAGAGGCGGGGCGACAACGAACGCGGCCGGCTCCGCGTCTATCAACCGGACCCGAGACGAAAATCGCCAACGGAGGGATGATGCGCCCGATCCGAGCGCTCCTGTTG
>JBKGZE010000352.1:0-3315 GCA_046545735.1 Gemmatimonadota bacterium
CGTCAGCACCCCGGCCACGGCCGCCGCCGTCACCGGCGACATCGCCCGGCGGAGCGCCCGGGGCTCCCACCGCCGCACCGTCGTCCCGTCGGGAGCGCGCACCTCCCGGACCAGCCGCGGCTCCATCAGCCGACCCCCGTTCGCCACCGCCCCGTACGCCAGGGTCATCTGCAGCGGCGTCACCGACATCTCGTAGCCCATGGCCAGGCTCGCCTGCGAGTACGACGACCACGCATCCGGCCGGCTCAGCCGGCCCGCCGACTCCGAGGGGTACGTCACGCCCGTCGGAGTGCCGAAGCCCACATCCCGCAGCGCCGCGTACTGCTCTTCGGGGGCGAGCCGCGCCGTCAGCTTCACGATCCCGATGTTCGACGAGTAGCGGAGCGCCTCCGCCGCCGTCAGCCACTCGTGACCATGGACGTCCCGGATCTCCCGACGGCCCAGTCGATAGTAGCCGCGCTCGGCGAACACCGAGTCCTCGAGCGTCGCTCGACCCCGCTCGAGCAGCGCCGCCATGATGAACGGCTTGATGGTCGAACCGGGCTCGTACGGATCCGTCGCGCCACGCCAGTGCCGCCCACCCGCACGCCCCACGCTCGCCGCCGCCAGCACCTCGCCACTCCGGGGATCGGCGAACAGGAGATCGCCCCCCGCCGCGTCGTTCTCCCCGATCGCCGACCGCAGCGCTTCCTCCGCGATCTCCTGCAGCCCCAGGTCCAGCGTGAGATAGACGTCATGGCCGGAGCGCGGAGCACGGACCGTGACGAACGCGCCGGGAATCGGCTCGCCCCGCCCGTCGCGCCGCAGCACCGCGTAGCCGTCCGTGCCCGAGAGGAGCGAATCCAGCTCCAGCTCCACACCGTCCAGGGCAAGGCCGTCGGCGGCGGTGCGCCCGACCAGCGACGAGGCCAGGCCGCCGTGCGGATAGAAACGATCGAGGACGCGCTCCAGGTATACACCGGTGAGCCCCTCGAGCGTGCCCCGGACCGTGGGGTCGTATCGACCGGGCAGGACCACCCACGCCCGCGACCGGTCCAGCGCCCGATGGACCCCGCGCGGATCGAGCCCCAGCGCCGTCCGCAGCGCGGCCGCCACGCGCTCCGGATCCACCACCTCCCGAGGCGCCGTAGAGACGCGGACCATCTCCCTGCTCGTGGCCAGCGGGATCCCGTTCCGGTCGTATATGGTGCCGCGCTCCGCCGGCAGCGCCACCCGCTCCCGGTGCTGCCGCTCGGCCCGCCCCTCCCACTCCGTCGCCTGCAGCACCTGCACCTGGAAGCCGCGGCCCAGCAGGGCGAGCCCGCCGAGCAGGAGAGCCGCCAGCAGCAGCCGGCGGCGTCGGGCGTGGAGCGCGCCGTGCTGGCTCATCCCTCGCCACCTCCACCCACCGGATCGGCGGCGAGCCGCGGTGGGCCGGGCTCGCGCAGAGGCAGGATCACGATCTCGTCGCCCGATGGCAGCCGCATCCCGAACTGCTCGCGGGCCACCCGTGACACCCGAGCACGGCTCTCGAGCGCCTCCACGTGACGACGCAGCGCCGCCCGCCGCCCCTCCTCCAGAACACGCTCGCTACGCACGACATCCAGCTCGCGCAGAACCGCCAGCGCCCGGCTCTGTCGCCAGACCACCAGCGTCAGTGAGCCGAGCAGGAGCGCGAAGAGCAGCGCCGTCCGTATCACCGGGGTTCCGTTCCTCATGCGGCCCTCCTCCAGGCCCTCAGCCGCGCGCTCCTCGCCCGCGGGTTCCGCTGCACTTCCTCCTCCGTCGGTCGGACCACCTTCGAGGTCAGCGTCTCACCGAGCGGCTCGCCCCGACAGACGCAGACCGGGAGGTCCGGCGGACACACGCACGCGCGGCTCCACTCACGGAACGCGTTCTTCACCCGCCGGTCCTCCAGCGAGTGGTACGCAATCACCACCAGCACGCCGCCCGGCCGCAGCCGATCCCGCAGCGCCGGCAGCGCCCGCTCCAGCGAGCGCAGCTCTTCGTTCACCTCGATGCGCAGCGCCTGGAACACCCGGGCCTTGTCCTGTGGCTTGAGCCGGTGCCGATACACGCTCTCCAGCACACTCACCAGATCGTCGCTGGTCTCGAACGGCCGCTCGCGCCGCCGCTCCACGATCCGTCGCACGATCGCACGCGCCCGCTTCTCCTCGCCGTAGTCCCACAGGACACGAAGCAGCTCCGAATCCTCGTACTCGTTCAGGATCTCCGCGGCCGTCCGCCCGCCCGCGACCGCGCCCATACGCATGTCCAGCGGAGCACCCGGCCGGAAGCTGAAGCCGCGCCGGACCGAATCGATCTGATGCGACGAAACGCCCAGGTCGAGCAGCGCACCCGCCAGCCCGGACTCCAGGCGTTCCGCCACGTCCGCGAAATCCCCTTCCCGCGCCTCGAACCGATCCCCGAACCGTTCCAGTCGCCGCCGGGCCGTCCTCAACGCCTCGGGGTCACGATCCGCGCCGATCACCCGCGCCGCCCCCGCCGCTTCCAGGATCGCCTCGCTGTGACCGCCACCGCCCAGCGTGCCATCGAAGTAGATGCCCCCACGTCCGGGATCCAGCCGCCGAAGCGTCTCCGCCACCAGGACCGGCGTGTGGTACCCATCGCTCATGACTCACTCCAGCCCCCACGGGCTCGACGCATCACCGGAAGATCTGCGGCGCGTACCGATCGAACGTGTCCTCCTTCCCCTCCACCGCCCCTTCGAAATCGGACGGGTTCCACAGCTCCACCTTGTCGATCATCCCCACCAGCAGGACCTGCCCCTCCAGACCCGCCATCTCCCGCAGCCGCACCGGTACGAGGATCCGCCCCTGCGAGTCCGGCGCCACCTCCACCGCGCTCGCCAGCACCCGCATCACCGACGGCCGCGCGTCCGGATCGTTCCGCAGCAGGTTGCGCAGACGATCCTCCACTTCCCGCCACGTCCGTTCCGGATACAGCGACAGCGACGGCGCGTACACCTGCAGCAGCACGAACCGCTGCTCCTCCTCCGCATCACGACGGAAAGCCGCGGGTAGACTCACCCGGCCTTTGTCGTCCAGCGTGTAGGTGTAGCTCCCGAGGTAGGTCGACACGCGCCGCCTTCTCACACCGGAGGACCGCTTCCCCACTATCCCCCACTCTCCCCCACTGAACGCCACCAAGCTAGGTTTGCGCCCCACCGCATGTCAAGGATCCCCACAACCACACCACACCACTCCCCACTCCCCTCGCCCGCGTGCCCCGTGCGCGTGCCCCGAGCGCTCCCCCGTGCGCGTGCCTCGTGCGCGTTGGTAGCGGACACGGGCGCGTTGGTTAAGAGTGGACACG
>JBKGZE010000353.1:0-3312 GCA_046545735.1 Gemmatimonadota bacterium
GCCCGGGCACTCCCGCCCGCCGCCGAGAACGCGTCCGACCAGCGCGTGCGGGCGAATTCGTCGTCCTCGTTGGCCAGCGCCCGGGCGATGGCGTCGGCGACGCCCCGAGGAGTGACGCCGAACTCCCGCAGCGCCCGCTCGTCGCGGACCACGGTGGGCGTGCGGAGCCCGTCCACCAGCTTCTTCCCCACCCGCGCGTACACCGGCGTGACCAGCCCGAGCCACAGGCTGGAGAGCCAGGGCGTGAGCACGGGGACGGGGACCATGAGCCGGCGGAGCCCGCGCTGGCGGGCGTATTCGCGCATGATCCCGCCGTACGACACCCGGTCGGCCCCGCCGATCTCGTATACGACGCTCCCGCCGGCACCCCCCTCGGCGCTCCCGTCGGCGCTGTCATCGGTGCTTGGGCCGGCCGGGTGGTCGAGGGCGGCCACAAGGTAGGCGATCACGTCCTCGACCGCGATCGGCTGCGTCGGCGTCCGCACCCACCGCGGTGTGACCATGATCGGAAGGCGCTCGACCAGCGCCCGGATCATCTCGAAGGAGAGGCTGCCCGAGCCAATGATGATCGACGCCCGCAGCTCCAGCGTGGGGGTCGTCGCCCTCAGGACCTCGCCCACCTCGTGCCGGCTGGCCAGGTGCTCCGAGGCCTCGTCGCCCTCCCCGAGCCCGCCCAGGTAGACGACGCGCCGCACGCCCGCCTGCCGTGCGGCCTCGCCGAAGCGCAGGGCGGCCTCACGGTCTTTCGCCCGGAAGTCGCCCGTCGAGCCCATGGAGTGGACCAGGTAATAGGCGACGTCCACGCCGCGGAGCGCCGGCGCCAGCGTGTCCGGCGCCAGGACGTCACCGGCCACGACCTCCACTCCGGTGGGAACCCGGGCCCGGAGCTCCTCCGACCGGCGGGCGAGGCAGCGAAGGCGCACGCCCCGGGCGAGGAGCGGTTCGACGAGGCGGCCGCCGATGTAGCCGGTGGCGCCGGTCAGGAGGACGACGGGCGGGGTGCCGCTCATGACGGAGCGATGGCTGGCCCGCGGTCGTCGCCCGTCCAGCCCGCCGGGACGCTCCCGGCGAACCCGGGAAAGGGCATCATGCTACCAAGATCGCCCCCGGGCGGGTCGCGTCAAGGTCCGCGCCGGGGCCCGCATCGGACCGGGGTCGGGTCGCGTCGAGGCCCGCATGGGACCCCGCGTCGGGGCCGGGTCGGGGCCGCGGTGGGATCCGAAATGGCCGCGGTGGGATCAGGGTTGACAAACGGGGCGACTGCCACGACATTGGTCACTGGCGACAACTCCGGCGGGTGCCGGAGACCAGTAACGAAGAGGACCTGGGCGCTAGCGTCCGGGTTTTTTGTTATTGCCGCCAGACCGAGGTGAGTTCGAGAGGTTCGGAGATACCGCACCCCGAGAGCACCACATCAACACACAGGGAGTACGGTATCATGCGTACCAAGGGAACCGTGAAGTGGTTCAACGACGAGAAGGGCTTCGGCTTCATCACGCCGGCGGACGGCGGCAAGGACTGCTTCGTCCACCACAGCGCGATCCAGATGCAGGGCTTCAAGAGCCTGTCCGAGGGTCAGCTCGTCGAGTTCGACGTCGTGCAGGGCCAGAAGGGCCCGGCGGCGGAGAACGTGCAAGCGGTCTGACGCGGCACGACAGGGGCGCGGCGGCGTAGCGCCACGCGCCCGTGCGAGCGGCCGCTCCGGGGTATCCCGGGGCGGCCGTTTCGTCATCCTGCCAGGGGGCCGCGGACCCGTTCCGGCCGCGCGCGTGTACCGTGCGTTGGAACCCTCGTAGGCGACGGCTGACCCCCCCTCAGCGGAGTGCTGGCGTCCGGATTGCAGGCGGCAGGGATCGGGCCGGGGCGTTCGGCACCGGTCTCTGTCGTTGGCACAGCCGGAGGCTCGATATGGACAACGTGAAGGTGGCGGTAATCTACTACAGCACCTACGGAACCAATTACGAGATGGCGAAGCGGGCCGCGGAGGCGGCGCGGCAGGCGGGAGCCGAGGTGCGTCTGCGGAAGGTGCGCGAGACGGCGCCGCGGGAGGTGGTGGAAGCGCAGGACGCGTGGGTCGCGCAGGAGGAGCGGACGTCGCAGGTCGAGACCGCCACCCCGGACGACATGGAGTGGGCCGACGGCTACATCTTCAGCTCCCCCACGCGCTACGGGGGCGCCGCGAGCCAGATGCGGTCGTTCATCGACACGCTGGGCCCGCTCTGGCAGGAGGGGAAGCTGGCGGACAAGACGTTCACCGCCATGACCAGCGCGCAGAACCCGCACGGCGGGCAGGAAACCACGCTCCAGACGCTCTACATCACCGCCATGCACTGGGGCGCCATCATGGTGACGCCGGGCTACACCGATGAGGTCATCTTCGACGCCGGCGGGAACCCGTACGGCGCCAGCGTATCGGCGGGGGGTGCGGGGCTCACGGAGGAGATCGGGGCGGCCATCGAGTACCAGGCGCGGCGGCTGGTGCGGATCACCCGCAGCCTGCGCGAGGGCTCCGACAGCTGAGCTGAAACGGGTCCGCGGTCAGCGGCGCGCGCCGACCCCGAACTGCTCCACCCACCGCCGCCCCTCCTCCGTCAGCGCGGGCGGCGCCGCCAGCTCGGCGATGGCGTGGGTCAGGAGGAAGGCCAACCGCGCCGCGCGCGCCGCCTTGTCGGGGTCGCCGGCCTCTACGTGGTCGGACGGCCGGTGCAGGTCGGGGTGCAGCCCGCTGTTGAAGAAGACGGCGGGTACGCCGCGGCCGAGGAAGGCCGCGTGGTCGCTCATCCGGATGATCGGCAGCTCGGGGTTCATCGTCTCCACCACCGTGAAGCCGAGCTCCGGGTTCGAGCGGGCGATCCGCTGAACGAGCGGTCCGAGCTCCGACATTGCCTGCCCCACCACCGCCAGCGTATCCGGGGCGTTCCGGCTGATCATATCCAGGTTGACGTTGGCGACGACGCGGTAGCCGGCCGGGATGCGCTCGGCCAGCCAGTGCGAGCCCAGCAGCCCCTTCTCCTCGCCACTGACCGCCGCGAAGAGCACCGACCTCGCCGGCGCCCGGTCCAGCGCGGCGAATGCCTCCGCGATCTCTAGCATGCCCGCGGTGCCCGAGGCGTTGTCATCGGCGCCGTTGTAGATGGAATCGCCGGTCGCGTCGGGGCGGCCCACGCCCACGTGATCGATGTGGGCGGTCACGACCACCAGCTCGTCCCGGAGCGCCGGGTCGGAGCCGGGCAGCAGCCCGAGCGCGTTGGCCGGCCGCGCGTCCCATTCCTCGAGCGGCTGCTCCAGCGTGATGGCACCGCCCAGCGGCAC
>JBKGZE010000354.1:0-3310 GCA_046545735.1 Gemmatimonadota bacterium
CGGCTCGTGGTGGCGAAGGCGGAGACGAGGTGCAGCGGCGCCCGCCCGGCCGCGACGACAGGCGGGAGTGAGAGGCCGTGCGCCCTCGCGTGCGGGGCCCGAACGGCATGATCCTCATTTTCCTGCCCGGCCCGCGCGTCGGCGGCTGACCCGCTCCGCCCCGCGCGCGCTTCTCCTACCACCCGCTGGACCCGCGTGCCTGCCGCCGCGATATTCGGGTCCCTTTTGTCGCGGGGTTTTGTGCATAGATAAGGAGAATCAACGGCGATGCAGCCGAATTCCACTATACAGCTGGACTCGTTGCTCCCACCCGAGATGGCGTTGAAGGCGGAGCAGGTCGGCGTGAAGAAGGCCGGCATGGACGGCCTCAGCACCTTCGTCCTCGCCGTGCTCGCGGGGGCGTTCATCGCGCTGGGCGCGGTCTTCGCCACCACCGTCGTCGCCGGGACCGGCGACGTCCTGCCCTACGGCGTGGTGCGCCTCCTGGCCGGGCTCGTCTTCTCCCTCGGCCTGATCCTCGTGATCGTCGGCGGCGCGGAGCTGTTCACCGGCAACACGCTCATCATCATGGCCTGGGACGGCGACCGCGTCTCGACCCGCCAGGTCATGCGCAACTGGGGGATCGTCTATACCGGGAACTTCGTCGGCTCCCTGGGGACCGTGGCGCTGGTCTTCCTCAGCGGGCAGTACGCGTTCGGCGACGGCGCGGTCGGCGCCGCCGCCCTCGCCACCGCCAACGCCAAGGTCGGGCTCGGCTTCACGCAGGCCGTGGCCCTCGGCATCCTCTGCAACGCCCTGGTCTGCCTCGCCGTCTGGCTCAGCTTGAGCGCCCGCACCACGACGGACAAGATCCTCGCCATCGTGCCCCCGATCACCGCCTTCGTGGCCGCCGGGTTCGAGCACAGCGTGGCCAACATGTTCTTCGTCCCCATCGGGCTGGCCATCAAGGCGGCCGCGCCCGCTAGCTTCTGGGCCGCGGCCGGCCTCGCGCCCGAGGCCTTCGCCGGCCTGACCTGGAACGCGTTCCTCGTCCACAACCTCTGCCCGTGACCATCGGAAACATCATCGGCGGCGCCGTGCTCGTGGGCGCCGTGTACCGGCTGGTCTACCTCCGGAAGCGACCGACGGCGATGACGCCCAGACAAACGGAGCGCCCCGCGCCGGAGCGTTCGGCGGCATAGCGCACCGCGGCGGAACGCCCGGTCCCGCGAGCGTTCGCCGCGGCCCGCCGCGACCGCTCACCGCGACCGCTCACCCCCGCCGCTCGCCCCCGCCGCTCGCCCTGGCGACCCCCGCCTCCGCTACATGACGATCGTGTAGCGGAACCACTCCGCCACGGGGCGCCCGTCTCGCCGCGCCGCCTCGAAGACCCAGCCGGCGGCGTGCTCCCGGAGCCGGCGGTCGAAGCCCCGGTCGCCGGTGGGCGGATTCAGCCGGGTCGAGTCGGCGACGACGCGGCCGGCGGCGCTCACGTACACCCACACCTCCACTTCCTTCCCGCTCACGTCGTCGGGCCGATCGCCGGGCGGGAGGATCAGCCCGCGAGGCCGGGGCGGGGCCACCCGGAAGCGGCCTTCCCGCTCGGTCCCGCCGGCCCCCGCCCCCACGCCGTCGGGCAGCCCGGGCACGTCCAGCGGGCCGCGGCGCCCCGGCGCGAGCAGCCCTTCCATCAGGGCGACGGTGGGCAGCTCCATCTCCGGCTCGGGCTCGGGCTCCGGCTCGAGCGCTTCCTCCCGCGCCTCCGGGACCGGCTCCGCCTGCGGCGGGTTCGACTGCGGCGACTGCAGCTCCACCGCCTGCATCCCCGAGCCCGGCGCCGCGCGAGAGTCTTCCCGGTTCGGGCCCGCCGCCGAGAACGGCGACGGCGGGAGCGGGACCGCGTCGAACACCACGAACAGCAGCGCGTGGACGACGAGCGACAGCAGGAGCCCCCACCGCCAGGCCCAGCGGTAGCGTCGCTCGAGGCTTCTGTATCGTGGATCCGACATGGTCCCCGCAGATGGTCCGTGGCCGCCCGACCCCCTACGCCCCACACCCGGGGGAGGGTTTCAGTCGCGCCGCCCCCATCATCTACGCCGTTCGCCCGCCGCCGTTCCCGGACCTGAGGGCAGATCCGCAGCCCCTCAGCCGTACCGCTCGAGGAACCGCAGCAGCGCCGCCTCCTCCGGATAGTACTGCACCGGCTCCTCCGTCTCGACCGGCCGGGGCGCCTTCCGCATGAGCGGCGCGATGGTCAGCCCGTCCGCCTCGTAGCGCTCGAAGACCGCCGGATGGATGTAGGCGTTCCGGGCGATGGCGGGCGTGTTCCCCAGCTCGCTCGCCACCAGCCGCGCCGTCAGGACCGTGTTCTTGTGCGCCTCCCGCTCGCTCGCCGCCGGGCCCAGGTCCGCCAGGATCGTCGCGGCGCGCACCGTCCCGCCGAACGTGCGCAGGTCCTTGGACATGTACCGCTCGTGCAGGATCTCCTTCAGATAACGATTCACCGCCCGGGCCGTGACGTTCTGGACGAGACCGTCGCTGTCGCGGTACCGGAAGAGCCGCGAGCCCGGCAGCTCCAGCAGGTCGCGGATGACCTCCACCAGCGGCGTGTCCGCCACCACCCGCCGGTGGTCCTTCCGGCGCTTGCCCACGTACGTGAAGATCAGGTCGTTTCCGCGGATCTCAAGGTGGTGCTTCTTCAACGTGGCGATCCCGAACGTACGGTTCTCCACCGCGTACCGCTCGCTCCCGATCCGGAAGAACGCCCGGCTGATCAGACGGATCACCGTGGCCAGCACCTTCTCCCGGTCCAGCCGCCTCCGCTTCAGGTGACGGTTCGTCGCCGCCCGCAGGTCCGGCAGCGCCCGGGCGTACATGAGCACCCGGTCCCACTTCCGACGCTCCCGCTCGGCCACCGCCTCGTCGCTGTAGATGTACTGCTTCCGACCCGCCGCGTCCCGGCCCCACGCCTGGATCTTCCGGCTCGACGTCGGCGCGATATGGACGTCCGTCCAGCCGGGCGGGATCGCCAGGCGATCGATCCGCTCCAGCGCGGCCTCCCACAGCAGCTCGCCCCCACGCACCTTCTCGTACGTGAAGCCCGTCTCCTTGTCGCCACGGCGGCGCCACCACCCATGATCGTCAGTCATTGGACAGCCAGCCGGATTCACGAGCTATGCCAGTCCGCGGGGCCCGGCGAGCATGGCGCGCGGTCGCTCCAGGCCGCTGGCATCGATAGCGCGGGGACGTTCGGCTGGCTGTCCGGCCCGGCGGATAGGACCGCCGCGCGACCCGGATCACCCCAGGGACCGGGTCGCCAGCAACGGATCGC
>JBKGZE010000355.1:0-3286 GCA_046545735.1 Gemmatimonadota bacterium
CCAGTACACCCGGCCGGGCTCCCCTGGCAGGAGTCCGAAGCGGAGCCCCGGCGCCCACCATTCGGTGGATTGCGGTCTGAGCTGGTCGGACAGCTCGAACTCGCTGACGCCGCGCCAGATCTCATACCCCCGGTAGCGTGGGCGCGCGCGCCCGTGGAGCCGCGCGCGGACCACCGAGTGGATGCCGTCGCACCCGAGGACGAGGCGGCCCGCCACGCTCGTTCCATTGTCGAAGATGACGGCCGCGGTCCGATCGCCGATGGCGACATCCACCACCTCGCGGCCCAGGTGGAGCCGGTCCGGGGGCAGGTGGCTGGCGAGGAGCCGCTGGAGGTGGGCCCGGTGCACGCATATGGCGGGGTCGGAGTGTCGGCCCGCGTTCCCGAGCCGGAGCAGGACGCGCCCATCGAGGCGCCGGATGACGATCCGGTCGAGGCCCACGTGGCCCTGCCGGACGCGCCGGTCGAGCCCGAGCTCCCGCAGCGCGCGCATGGCGTTCGGCCACAGGCTCACGCCCGCGCCCACCTCACGCAGGGCGGCCGTACGCTCGAACACCCGCGCCGGGAAGCCGGCTTCTCCGAGGGCGAGGGCGGCCGTGAGGCCGGCGATCCCGCCCCCGACGATCAGGATCTCGTCCCCGTCCGCCATGGCCGCGGCTCCGCGGCGAGGTCCGGGGTGCTGTCGCCGGGGCCGGGCCTCATCCGGCCTGCCGGGCCAGGTACTCTGCGGTGCGAACCATCTGGGCGCTGTAGCCCCATTCGTTGTCGTACCACGTCATGACCTTGACCAGCGTGCCGTTCACGACCTGCGTCATCTCCAGGTCGACGATCGACGCGCGCGGGTCCTTGATGATGTCGGACGAGACGAGGGGGTCGCGGACCGCGCCGAGGATCCCGTTGTACCGGTCGCTCCGGGCCTCCTCCTCGAAGACGCCGTTCACCTCCTCGACGCTCGTGTCGCGCTTCGTGACCACCACCACGTCGGCGATCGACCCCACCGGGACCGGCGCCCGCACGGCGACGCCGTCGAACCGCCCCTCCAGTCCCGTGAGCACCTTCGTCGTGGCCTTCGCCGCGCCGGTGGACGTGGGCACGAGGTTGGCCGCCGCGGCCCGGCCCCGGCGCACCTTCTTGCTCGGGCCGTCCACGATGGCCTGCGTGGACGTGTATGCGTGGATGGTGGTCATGGTCGAGCTCGCGACGCCGAACCGGCGATCCATGACCTCCATGACCGGAGCGATGCAGTTGGTCGTGCAGCTGGCGCAGGTGATCAGGCTCGCGTCATCGCTCGGCAGGTTGACGCCGTAGACGACCCACTCGACGCCGTCCTCCTTCGATGGCGCCGACAGGATCGCCCTCCGGGCGCCCGCCGACAGGTGCTTCTCGAGGCCTTCCCGGGTGGCGAACGCGCCGGTGCACTCGAAAACGATGTCCACGCCCAGGTCGCCCCAGGGGAGCTGCTCCGGGTTCTTCTCGCTGAACATGCGGAGCCCGTGCCCGCCGAGATCGAGCCCGTCCCCGGTCACGGTCACCTTCTTCTCGTAGCGGCCGTAGACCGTGTCGTAGTTCAGGAGATAGGCCAGGTTGTCGAGCGAGATCAGGTCGTTGGCCGCCACCAGCTCCAGGTCGGGCGCGTCCAGGACCATCTTCAGCGTGGCCCGGCCGATCCGCCCCAGCCCGTTAATCGCGACGTTTGCCATGCGTTCCCTCCGTGGTTGAATGAACCTGGATCCTGCTTTCGCTGCTCAAGAGCGATCTCCTGCTTCCTGCCACCTCGAGCGGATGCTCCGCTGAGTCGCGTGCAGGATCCAGGGTGAATGGTTCCTTCAGCCGCTGGTTTCGTTCCAGCGCTGCCGAGACCCCGCCGGTCCGGCTCAGGCCGTGTCCTCGCGGTGCCGTCCGCCTTCCCGGCCATGATCCGCCATGGCGCTCCGGATCCCGAGGTACAGCTGGCCCGCGACGAGCGGCGCGAGGCTTCCCAGGCCGATCACGAGCCACTGGGCGCCGGTGGGCGGCTGCAGCTCGAGGACGTCCGCCAGCGGTGCGACGTACACCGCCAGGGCGAGCAGCGCTACGCAGACTCCGATCGCGCCCCACACGAATGGGTTCCGGGTCACCTCGTTGCGCAGGATCCCGGCGTGGTGGTCGCGCATGTTGAAGACGTGCAGGAGCCGGGCGAAGGAAACGACCAGGAACGCTGTGGTCACGGCGGCGCCCGTGTCGAGTTCCAGCCCATGGAGCGCGTAGAAGAACGCGCCGAGAATGGCCAGTGCGATCACCAGGCCATAGAGGACGATGGCGGTCCAGTGACGCCGCTCGAGAATGGACTCGGTGGGGTCCCGTGGCGGCCTGTCCATCACATGCCGCTCCCCCTTCCCCACCCCCAGGGCGAGGGCGGGGAACACGTCGTTGACCAGGTTGAGATAGAGGATCTGGAGCGGCAGCAGCGGAAGCGGCGCGCCGGCGGCCGACGCCACCCCCACCGCGACGATCTCGCCCACGTTCCCGGAGAGGAGATAGACGCCGAACTTCCGGACGTTCCGGAAGATGACGCGGCCGTAATGGACCGCCGCGACGATGGAGCCGAAGGCGTCGTCCAGGAGCACCATGTCGGCGGCCTCGCGGGCCACCTCGGTCCCCCGCTTGCCCATGGCGATCCCGATGTCAGCGCTCTTCAGCGCGGGCGCGTCGTTCACGCCGTCGCCGGTCATGGCCAGGATCTCGCCCCGGTCCTGGTACCCGTCCACCAGGTTCAGCTTCTGGCGCGGGTCGACCCGGGCGAACACGGCGGCGTCCACGATCTCCTTCCTGCGCGCCTCGTCGGCGTCCCTCAGCTCCGCGCCCGTGACCACATCGAGGGCATCGGCCTCCCCTATCCCGACGCTCGCGGCGATCTGGCGCGCCGTCTCCGGGTGATCGCCGGTCACCATCACGACCCGGATCCCGGCGCCGCGGCACTCGCGCACGGCGTCGGCCACGCCCTCCCGGGGCGGATCCAGGAGCCCGACCAGTCCCATGAGCACCAGGTCCTCGTACGGCTCGGCGTCCTCGTCCGCTTCCCGGTAGGCCAGCGCCAGGACGCGAAGCCCTTCTCCCGCCATGGCCTCGCTCCGCTCCCGCCACTCCCGCCGGCCGTCGTCGTCGAGGGACGCGGGCCCGTCCTGCGAGTCCACCCGGGACGCGGCCTGGATCACGGCCTCCGGAGCGCCCTTCACGGCCACCAGCGTCCCGCCGGCGTCCTGGCCGTGGAAGGAGGCCATCATCGTGGTCTCCCGGTCGAACGGGAC
>JBKGZE010000356.1:0-3283 GCA_046545735.1 Gemmatimonadota bacterium
CGCCGAGCGTGGCGGGGCGCAGCGCCGCAACGTAGTTCCGGACCCGGATGGGCTCACGCAGCGGCGGGCCGTGACCGAAGCAGATGAGCTCCGGCTCGAGCTCCGCCAGGCGACGCAGCGAGGCCCGGTTCAGCGCGTAGTCGTGGACCAGGAACCGGTACGGCTCGACGATCCCCTTCCGGAGGGTGAGGGGGCTGCGGTGGAAGAGCACGTCGCCGAGCACGAGGGCGCGGTCGCGCTCTCGCCAGAACGCCAGGTGCCCCGGCGTGTGCCCGGGGGTCTCGAGGACGGTGAACCCGCCGACGACATCGCCCTCGCGGAGCGCGCGGTCCACCGGGTGCGCGGGCCCGGCCACGCGCCGGGCGAGGCGGGGCAGGAGGGCGCCCGGGTCGGGGTAGAGCAGGGAAGCGTCGCCGGTCTCCACGGCCTTCCGGTCGGCGCGTCCGCACCAGAGCGGGATCTCCAGAGCCTCGCAGACGGCGTGGCTCCCGCCCTGGTGGTCCGGGTGCGCGTGGGTGAGGGCCAGCCCGGCCACGCGGCGGCCGCCCAGCGCCCGGAGGATCCGCCCGGCGGACAGGCGACCGCCGGCGTCGACGAGGACGTCGTCGAGAAGGTAGACGTTGAGCAGGTCCCACGGGGCCAGCGCCAGCCGGTGGAGCCCCGGGACGACTTCGATGAATTCCGCCACGAAACCTCCTTCCGGTGAGCGTGAGTGCGGCGGTCGGGACCCCCGACCCGCAGATCTCAATTTCCGTCCGCCGCCCGGCGCCGGCAAGCGTGGCGGGGGGGTGCCGGGGGGTGCCGGCTCGTGTCGCCCCGGGAATCAGCCGGACGCGGAGGCGAGCCACGTCTGACCCGGAAGGCCGGGCCGCATCGATCCGTTCGCGCGCCCCACGCCTGTCGCTCTGCCCCCGGATCTCCCATACTACTCCCGATCCGCAAACGGCGACTGCCCCGCCCACGAACCACGAGGACGTCCATGCTGGCTGCATCCCTGCGCAGATCCGCTCTGCTGCTCCTGCTCCCGCTTCTCGCCCCGATCTTCGCCGCACCGGCGGCGGCCCAGCACTGGCTCCACGACGACGGGAGCGAGACGAACCGCTCCATCTTCCGGCCCATCGAGCAGTGGCCGGCGCCGAACGTGTACCGCAACGCCGCCGGCGCGCCGGGCCACGCGTACTGGCAGCAGCGGGCCGACTACGTGATCGAGGCGGAGCTGGACCCCCGGAGCCACACCGTCCGCGGCTCCGAGCGGATCAGCTACCACAACAACTCCCCTGACGCGCTCCCGTTCCTCTGGGTCCAGCTGGACCAGAACGTCCGGAGCGAGGAGCACAGCCGGAGCGCCCGGCTGCAGGGTGCGCTGTCGGAGCGAGTGAGCCCGCGGATGGCCGCGTACCTGGGGCTCGGCGGGTCGTCGGAGTCCTACGGCTATGACATCCATCGGGTGCAGCTCGTCGAGAACGGCCGGCCGGTCGACACCGACTACCGGATCAACAACACCATCATGCGCGTCGAGCTGCCGGAGCCGCTGGCGCCGGGGGCGGTCCAGGAGCTGGAGATCGACTGGTCGTTCGTGGTCCCCGACAACGGCCGCGGCGCCAAGGAGCGGGTCGACGACGGCTGGATCTACGAGGTCGCCCAGTGGTTCCCCCGCATGTCCGTCTACGACGACGTGAACGGCTGGCAGACCGAGCAGTTTCTCGGCAGCGGCGAGTTCTACCTCAATTTCGGCGACTACGACGTCAAGCTGACCGTCCCGTGGGACCACATCGTCGACGCCACCGGTGAGCTCCAGAACCCCGAGGAGGTGCTCACCGCCGAGCAGATGCGCCGCCTCGATGAGGCCTACCGGTCGGAGGAGCCCGTCTTCATTCGCACCGCCGACGAGATCGACGACCCGGCCAGCCGCCCCGCCCGGCGCGGCACCCTGACCTGGCACTTCAAGGCCGAAGACGTCCGCGACTTCGCCTTCGCTTCGTCGAAGGCGTTCGTCTGGGACGCCGCCGGCTACCGCTACCCGGGCGACCCGCGGACCATCAAGGTCCACAGCCTGTACCCGCGCAACGCCATGCCGCTGTGGGACAAGGTCTCGACGCGGGCCACGCTCCAGACGCTGAAGACCTACGGCCGCATGGTCTTCCCCTACCCGTATCCGAAGGCCGTGAACGTGAACGGCCGGGTCGGGGGCATGGAATACCCCATGGTCGCCTTCTGCGGGGCCCGGCCCCAGCCCGACGGCACCTACTCCCAGGGCACCGAGCGCGCCCTGATCAGCGTCACCATCCACGAGGTGGGGCACAACTGGTTCCCCATGATCGTGGCCTCCGACGAGCGGAAGTGGACGTGGATGGACGAGGGGCTGAACACCTTCCTCCAGTACTACGGCGAGCAGGACTACGCGCAGACGTACTGCGGCGAGGAATGGACGCAGACGGAGGACTGCACGTTCCAGAGCCGTCGCGGGCCGGCGGCCGCCATCGTCGGCTACATGAGGGATCCGGACCAGGTGCCGATCATGACCGAGTCCGACCTCATACACAAGGATTTCGGCAACAACGGCTACGCCAAGCCCGCCACCGGGCTCAACATCCTCCGAGAGGACATCCTCGGCCCCGGACCCTTCGACGATGGCTTCCAGTACTACGCCCGGTCGTGGGCGTTCAAGCACCCCCAGCCCGCCGACTTCTTCCGCGCCATGGAGGAGGGCGCCGGGGAGAACATGAACTGGTTCTGGCGCGGCTGGTTCTACACCACCCACGCCAACGACCAGGCCATCGCCGATGTCAGCGCCCAGGACGCCGCCGAACTCGTGGGCAGCACCGAGATGGGCCGGCACTACTACCGCGTGACCGTGGAGAACCGGGGCGGACTCATCATGCCGCTCGAGATCGAGGCCACCTACACCGACGGCTCGACGGAGCGCTTCGACCTGCCCGCCGATGTCTGGCGCAGCAACGAGCTCGCCTTCACCAAGGGCTTCTTCAGCGACAAGGACCTGGTGAGTGTCACGGTCGACCCGGACGAGGCGTTCGCCGACATCGACCGGCAGAACAACACCTGGACCGCCACGGTGGCGGAGCGCGCGACGGGACGGTAGCCGCACGCTCGGCTGTTCGGCCCGCGCGTGGCTCCCGCCCGTCTCGGGCGGGAGAGGCTGAGCCGCAGCGGCGGTCGTCGCGGGGGCGGTCGTCGCGGTGCGGGTCGTCGCGGTCGGGTCGTCGCGCGGGCGGGTCGTCGCGGTGCGGGTCGCCGCGGTGCGGGTCGTCGCGCGGGCGGGTCG
>JBKGZE010000357.1:0-3281 GCA_046545735.1 Gemmatimonadota bacterium
CCGTGCGCCGCGCGCTGGGGCGGGTCGGCTACCGCGTGGTCGAGGCCGAGGACGGCGGCCACGCCCTGAGCGTCTTCGACAGGAACTCCGACATCGCCCTCGTCCTCACCGACGTCGTCATGCCCCGCATGAGCGGCCGCGAGCTGGCCGAGCGGCTGCGCGCCCGCCGGCAGGACATCCCCATCGTCTACATGAGCGGCTACGCCGAGCACGAGATCGCCCGCCGCGGGATCCTCGAGCCGGGCATGCACCTGCTCGAGAAGCCGTTCGACGCCCGGACAGTGCGGAAGAAGGTGCGGAGGGTCCTGGACGGGGGGTGATGTCGGTTGACGTCGGTTGTCGCCCTGCCCGGGGCCGGTTAGCTTGGGTTGTTTTCCGTATTCTTGTTTTCCTCCGGGGCAGTTCCACCTTGACCAGTATCACCATGCCGATGACGCACGTCCGATCGTCCGCGCGGCGGACCGTCGCCCTCCTCGGCCTCGTTGCGGCGCTCACGCTGACCGCCGGCCCGCTCGCGGCGCAGACCGGCGCCGGCCAGCAGCCGCCGACCGGCCCCGGCACTCAGCTCCAGGAGCTGATCCAGCAGTCCGGACTCACGCCGGCGCAGATCCGGCAGCAGCTGGCGTCGCGGGGCTACGACCCCTCGGTCCTCGACAGCTATCTCGATCCGACCGTCCAGGAGCCCCCGGCCCCCCGGGCCGATGAGCTCACCGCCCTCCAGGCGCTGGACATCGAGTTCCGGCCGGATACCACGGCGTGGAGCGCCCCCGACCGTGACCTGCGCCCCGGTGCCGACATGGCTGGCCCCGTGCTCCCGGATTCGTCGGCGTTCGAGCGCGAGCACGACCTGCGGGTCTACGGGCTGGAGACCTTCGCCCGCGGGACCAGCGAGTTCGAGCCGCTGGCCACGGGGCCCGTCCCGCCGGGCTACATCGTCGGCCCGGGCGACGAGCTGACGCTCATCCTCACGGGCGACGTGGAGCAGGCGTACACGCTCCCGGTCACGCGCGAGGGGTTCGTCGTGATCCCGCAGGTCGGGCAGGTGTGGGTGAACGGCCTCACCATGCGCGAGCTGCGAGACCGGCTCCACACCGAGCTCGCGCGGGCCTACTCCGGGATCGGCCGCGGGCCCGAGGCCACCACCCACTTCGAGGTCACCCTCGGACGGCTCCGCTCGAACCAGCTCTTCGTCACCGGCGAGGTGCTGCGGCCCGGGTCGTACCTCACCAGCCCGGTCGCGTCCGTCCTCAACGCCCTCTACCTGGCCGGCGGCCCGCGCCCCAACGGCAGCTTCCGTCAGGTCCGGGTCATGCGCGGCGGCCGACCCGCCGCGGAGATCGACCTCTACGCGTACCTCAGCCTCGGCGACAACGTCTCCGACGTGGTGCTCCAGCCCGGCGACGTCATCTTCGTCCCCCCCCACGGGCCGCAGGTGGCGGTCAAGGGCGAGGTGGGGCGACCGGCCATCTACGAGCTGCGCGAGGACGACGACCTCCTGGACCTCCTCCGCTTCGCCGGCGGCCTGACCGCGCCCGCCGCCGTGGGCCAGGCCCGGATCACCCGGATTCTGCCGCCCATGGAGCGGACCGAGCCGGGGCTGGACCGGACCGTGATCGACGTGGACCTGGCCGCGGTCATCCGCGGCGACGCACCCGCGCCCGCGCTCCGCGACGGCGACGAGCTCCGCGTCTTCCGGGTCCGCCCGGAGCTGCGGAAGGTCGTGACCATCAGCGGCGCCGTGTGGAAGAGCTGCGCGCTGCCGGAGTTCGACCGCGCCAACGGCGCCGACGACCGCGCCGGGGCCGACCGCGCCGGGGCCGATCGCGCCGAGCGGGGAGGTCGCGCCGATTCCCTGGACGATCCCGCCGGCGCCGCCGATACCCTCGCCCGGGACTCGCTCCGCGCCCTCGACCGGGACTCGCTCCGCGCCCCCGACCGGGCCGACCGGGCCGCCGCCAGCGCGTGCACGTTCGGCTACCGGCCGGGCATGCGCGCATGGGACGTCATCCAGGCGGCCGACGGGCTCACGCCCGACGCGTATCGGCAGCGGGCGCAGATCGTCCGCCTCGACCCCTCGGACTCGACGCTCACGGCCGTGCCGTTCAGCCTCGAGACCGACGCCAGCGGCGCGCCCGTCGACAACCCCGTGCTGGAAGAGCACGACGCCATCCGGATCTTCGCCCGCTCCGACTTCCGCGACCGCCTGGTGGTCCGGGTCTCCGGCGAGGTCAGGGACTCGTCCCTCGAGGCGCGCTACCGGGACGGGCTCACGCTGGGCGACCTCCTCCTGGAGGCGGGCGGGCTCACGCCCGAGGCCGACCTGGTCCTGGAGGTCTCCCGCCGCCCCGATGCCGCCGCCCGCGAGGCCGGCCGCGTCACCGAGACGGTGGAGGTCCTGGCGGACCCGTCCTACATCGTCTCCGACGAGAGCGCCCGCTTCTTCCGCGGCGACTGGCAGCTCGACCGCGACCGGGACCTGCCCTCCGCCCACGATTTCGTCCTCCACCCCCACGACCACGTCTTCGTCCGCAAACTCCCCAATATCGAGGAGCAGCGGATGGTCCGGCTGGCGGGCGAGGTGCGGTACCCGGGGGACTACGCGCTACGGTCGAAGGACGAGCGGCTGTCGCAGC
Source organism: Gemmatimonadota bacterium (assembly GCA_046545735.1). Lineage (GTDB taxonomy): Bacteria > Gemmatimonadota > Gemmatimonadetes > Longimicrobiales > RSA9 > JAWVYT01. The sequence continues at coordinate 2,634 of JBKGZE010000357.1, forward strand.
TGGTCACCCGCGCCGGCGGGCTGACGCGCACCGCCTTCAGCGGCGGGTTCCGCCTCTACCGGAACGGCGAGCTGGTGAACGTGGAGCTCGACCGGGTCCTGGAGGATCCGGGGTCGCGTGCGGACCTGATCCTTCTCCCGGGCGACTCCATGGTCGTCCCCGAGTACAACCCCGTGGTCCTGGTCCGCGGCGCCGTCAACTCGCCCGCCGCCGTCCTGTACCGCGAGGGCGCCGACCTCGACTACTACATCGCCAGCGCCGGCGGCTACGCCCGCCACGCCGACCGCGACAACGCCTACGTCCGCTACGCCAACGGCCAGGGCGCCGTGCCGAAGACCGTCCTCTTCTTCACCCGCACCCCGGAGCCCGGCCCCGGCAGCACCGTCACCGTGCCGATGATCCCCGAGGACGACCGCGTTCGCCTCATGGACGTGGTCGGAGACGTCGCCCAGGTCCTCGGCACGCTGGGCACCGCGCTGGTCATCCTGAACCGGCTGTAGCTTCGAAAACGCCGCCGGCGAGCCGGCGGCGTTTTCGAAGCGGTTCACGGTTCACGGTTTACGGTTCACGGTTTACGGTAGACGGTCTACGGTTTACGGCGGACGGTTTACGGTTTACGGCGGACGGTTTTGGGAGACGGGGCGTCTG
>JBKGZE010000358.1:0-3281 GCA_046545735.1 Gemmatimonadota bacterium
CGGCCGAGCTGCTGCGGTGCTCCCGTGACCATCGAATACAGGTACCCGATCTGCTCGACGAGCATCGGCTGCGGGTAGTGGGTGTCGCGCGCCGTGAGCGCCTCGTGCAGGCGGAGCAGCCGCTCCCGCTCGGCGCCGGCCGCCGTGTCCATGGCGGCTTCCACTCCCGTCAGCGCGCGGTTCGCCCGGCCCAGCAGGTCGCGGACGGCCAGCGCCAGCTCCTCCTGCTCCCGCAGCTGGGCCGCCGTTACGCCGATGGACGCGACCCGCGGATCCATGACCACCGTCAGGGGGCGGGTCGCCGACCAGTCGCCCGCGGTGACCCGCACGGAGTACTCGCCGGGCGCGATCTGCGGCCCGCGCGCGCTCAGGCCCGCTTCCCCGTCACGCCCCATGCTCCAGGGGCCCGGATGGCGGAGCGGGACCGTGAACCGGGAGTGGCCGGCCTTCTTCTCGACCCGCAGCCCGGCCACCCGTAACGGCGCTTCACCCCGCATCCCGTCGCCGGCCACCACCATCTCGTAGCCGTCATCCTCGCTGGACCACCCGTTGACGACCGCGCCGCCGGGTCCCAGGAGCTCCACCGTGAGCGGCCCATCGGGAACGGCGGCCAGGGTGAAGTCGATCACGGCACCCGGCTGCCCCCGCTCCTGGGCCACCGCCCCCCGGCCGCCGCTCCACCACTCCGCGAGGGTCGCGGGGGCCGGCTGGTAGAGGCGGCTGCCCTCCCGACCGGACCCACGGCCGTTCGCCACCCCGAGCTCCCGGAGCGGCGTCAGGTCGCGGAGCACATGGAACCCGCGCCCCATGGTGGAGATGACGAGGTCGCCGCCGTAGTACAGCTCCGTGTCCAGCCGGTCCGCGGCGGTGGTCGGGAGCGCCGCGCCCCGGGGCGCGAACGCGATGTCCGTGACCGGCACGGCCGGCAGGTCGAGCTGGAGCGGCTGCCAGTGGGCGCCGTCGTCGAACGAGACGTAGAAGCCGTACTCGGCCCCGGCGTACAGCAGCCCCGGCCGCACGGGGTCCTCGCGGACGATCCGGACCGGGTAGTCGGCCGGGATCCCGTTGTCGCCCGTGGTCAGCAGCTCCCACGTCTCGCCGAAGTCCCGCGTGCGGTAGACGTAGGGCCGCCAGTCGTCCAGCATGAACCGCATGACGCTGTAGATGGCCGTGCCGGCATCGTGCGGCGACGCGTCGATCCCCTGCACGCGCCCGCCCGGTGCCAGGTCCGGCGGCGTGATCTCGCGCCAGCTCGCGCCGTTGTCCGTGCTCACGTGGAACGGGCCGTCGTAGGAGCCCACCCAGATCACGCCCTGCCGCACCGGGCTCTCCTCGATGGCGTACAGCGTCGAATAGACCTCCTCGCCCGTGACGTCACGGGTGATGGGCTCACCGCTGATGCCCTGCGTGCCCGCGGGCGTGGCCGTGAGATCGTCGCTCAGCCGCTGCCACGTCACGCCGCCGTCCTCCGTCACCATCACGTACTGGGTGCCGTAGTAGACGCGGTCCGGGTCGTGGGGGCTCACCTCGATGGGGGTCACCCGCTGCATCCGGTACGACAGGTCCCGCGACGCGTGCCCGTACATGTAGACCGCGCCCACGTAGTAGTTCTGGTTCTCCCCGGTCTCCCGGTGCCAGACCATGAACCGGCCCTTGCAGTTGTTGTAGACGACGTCGGGATCGCCCGGCTTCGGCACCGCCGGCCCCGTCTCACAGCCGAGGTGCACCGCGGGGTCGCCCACCGCGGGGTCGCGGCTGGCGACGCCGATGGCGCTGGCGTCCTGCTGACCGCTGTAGGCCCAGTAGGGGAAGCGGTCGTCCAGGTCCACGCTGTAGAGCTCGGCCGTGGGCTGATTGCTCTGCGTCGACCAGGTCCGGGCGCCGTCCCGGCTCACGTTGGCGCCGCCGTCGTTCCCCTGGATCATGAGGTCCGGATCGTCCGGATCGATCCAGATGTCGTGGGCGTCGCTGTGGGGGATGGGGACCCGGCGCCAGCTCTTGCCGCCGTCGTTCGACCGCAGGAGCGGCACGTGGGCGTTGACCCAGACGTCGTCCGGGTCGGTGGGGGTCACGTCCACGTTCGTGTAGTAGAAGGCCCGGGCGGTGAGCCGGGAGTCGGAAGAGACCTGGCGCCAGCTCGCGCCGGCGTCGTCGCTCCGGTAGAGTCCGTCCGCCGGCTCCGGCGCCTCGATCAGCGCGTAGAGGATGTCCGGGTTCGAGCGCACGACCGCCAGGTCGATCTTGCCGAAGAGTTCGCCTTCGTCGGTCGGCAGCCCGCCGCCGAGCCGGGTCCAGCTGTCCCCGCCGTCGGTGGACTTGTACACGCCGCCCTCCCGGGCGCCGCTGATGATGGTCCACGGCTTCCGCTCGCCCCGCCAGCTCGAGGCGTACAGGACGTCCGGGTCCCGGGGATCGATCTCCACGTCCACGATCCCGGTGCTGTCACTGATGAAGAGCACGTTCTCCCACGTGGCGCCGCCGTCGCGGGTGCGGAAGAGTCCGCGCTCGGGGTTCGGGCCGAACGGGTTCCCGATCGCCGCCACGTAGGCCACGTCCGCGTCCCGCGGGTCCACCTCGATGGCGCCGGTGATGCCGATGTCGCGCAGCCCCAGGAACCGCCACGTGTCGCCGCCATCCGTCGAGCGGTACACGCCGAGCCCGTTGATGATGTTGCTCCGAAGCCCGTCGCTCCCGGTGGCGACCCAGATCACGTCCGGGTTCGACTCGGCCACGCGGATCCCGCCGATCGACGGCGTCTCGAACCAGCCGTCGCTCAGGTTGTGCCAGCTCTGGCCGTAGTCCGTGGTCTTCCACACCCCGCCGCCCGTGGCGCCGAAGTAGTACGTGCCCGGCTCCCCGACCACCCCGGTCACCGCGGTGACCCGACCACCCCGGGCCGGCCCGATCCAGTGCCACTCCAGGTCCTGGAACCCGGACGGGTCGACGACGACGTTCCGCGGATCCGGCGCCCGACGCTCGGCCAGCGGCGTCGCCGGCCGTTCCGTGACCGGCTGCTCTCGGACGACCGGGCTCGTGGGCGCGACCTCCGCGGGCGGCCCGGCCGGATTGGTAGCGCACGCGGAAACGACGAGGGCGAGTGCCGGCAGAAGGGCCCCGCTTCGGACGGTTGGCATCATGATTCTGTGCTCGTTGCTGGGTTGTGTCTGGAACCTCGCAAGATGAGGGAATCGGAGGCCCCCGGCCAGTGCCGACGCCGGAATTCCCGATGCCTGCGGTCGCTTCGCTCCCTGGGCACCCGGCTGGCGCCGGGGTTCGATGCC
>JBKGZE010000359.1:0-3273 GCA_046545735.1 Gemmatimonadota bacterium
CCCACTCCCTCGCCGTGCCGGTGCCGTAGACCACGAGCCCGTTCTCCCCGAGCCTGCCCACCATGTCCATGTTCACCATGGCGACGACGCCGTCCAGCGCGACGGTGGGCTCCTTCACCCAGTGGCTCGAGCCCAGCAGCCCGCTCTCCTCGCCCGTGAACGCCATGAACACCACCGGGCGACGCGGCCGCGGACCCACCGCCAGCCGCTCGGCCACCTCCAGCATCGCGACCACGCCGCTCGCGTTGTCGTCGGCGCCGTTGTGGACCGCGGGCTCGGTGGCCAGCGACCCGGGGCCGCCCATCCCCAGGTGGTCGAAGTGGGCGCCGATCACGACGTACTCCTCGCTCCCACGGTCGCTGCCGGGGAGGACCCCCAGCACGTTCCGCCCCGTGCCCCCGGGCGCGTGCGGGTTGACCACGCTCCGCAGCGGCACCTCCTGGAAGTAGGAGCCGTCCTCTCCCCCGGGCGCGAGCCCCAGGCGACGGAAGGTGTAGGCGATGTACTCGGCGGCGCACGCGGCGCCGGCGGTCCCGGCCAGCCGGCCCTCGAGGGCATCCGAGGACAGGTAGCGGCCGGAGTAGTCCACCAGGTCGGTACCGAGGGAGTCCGGGTCGAACGCGGGGCAGGCGACGGTATCCACGGCCGGGTCCCCGGAGCCCCCGCGCGCCGCGGGCACCTCCACCCCCGCGGCCGCATGGGCCCGCCGCGCCGCCTCCGACAGCTCGGCGTGGGGCGAGGCCCGCGTCGCGGAGGAGGGGAGCACGGGCGCTTCGAGCGTGATCGGGGGCGCGTCGTCGATCCAGTCGGCCAGGTAGACGTTGGTCTCGCCCTCCACACCGCCGCCCCGGTTCGACGCGAACACGAACGTGCCCGGGTCCGTCGGGCTCCACATGGGGAAGCCATCGAAGTCCGGGTGGACCGTGACCCGCTCGAGCCCCGACCCGTCTACGCCGACCAGGTAGAGGTCGAACTCGCGGCCCGTGGGGTCGTGCATGTTGCTGCTGAAGATGATCTTCTCCCCGGACGGGTGGAAGAACGGACCGAAGTTGGCCGCGCCGTTGTCCGTCACCCGGACCTTGTTCGAGCCGTCGGCGTCCATGACCCACACGTCCAGGGCGATCGGCCGGATCAGGCCCTGGTCCAGCAGACGACGGTAGTCGGCCACGGCCTCCGGCGTCGCGGGATGGTGCGCCCGGTACACGATCTTCGTGCCGTCCGGGCTGAAGAACGGGCCGCCATCGTAGCCGATCTCGTCCGTCAGCTTCCGCACGTCCGAGCCGTCCGTCTTCATGGTGTAGATGTCCAGGTCGCCGTCGCGGGCGGAAGTGAAGACGATCGTCTCGCCGTCCGGGGAGACCGTGGCCTCGGCGTCGTAGGCCGGCGAGCCGAAGATGCGCCGGAGGTCCCCGCCGTCGTCCGTGGCGGTGTAGATGTCGTAGTCGTACAGCGCCCAGACGTAGCCCATCGAGTAATCAGGCTCCGCCGGGCACGCCTCCGTCACATGGTGGGTCGAGCTGTAGACGATCCGGTCCCCGCCATCGTAGAAGTAGCCGCACGTGGTGCGGCCCTCGCCCGTCGAGACCAGCTCCAGGCCCTGGCCGTCCAGCCCCATCGTGAACTGCTGGTCGCACGCCGTGACCCCCGGGATCGTGGCCTGGAAGATCAGCCGCTCGCCGTCCGGTGAGAAGTAGGCTTCCGCGTTCTGACCGGCGTCCGTCAGCCGTCGCAGGTTCGTCAGCCGCGGCTCCAGCGGGTCGTCCGCGTAGACGATCCCGCCGGGCGGCACCATCGGCTCCACCGGGACGGCCGTCCCGCCCGACGCGCAGCCGCCGACGACGAAGGTGAGAGCCAGAGACAGGCCGAGGAGAGAACGTCGCTTCATGGTCGTGTCCGGTGCGGGGGTTCAGCGGTCCGGGCAAAGTGTCGCGAAACCCGGGGCGGCGCGCCAGTGTGGGCGCTGCGCGGCCGCGGCCGCGCAGCGCAAATGGCGGGGGCCGATCCCGGCCCCCGCAAATGGCCGTCTGCGCGGCAAATGGGGCGCCCCGCCTGACGGCGGTCCGCCCAAATGGCCGTCTGCGCGGCAAATGGGGCGCCCCGCCTGACGGCGGTCCGCCCAAATGGCCGTCTGCGCGGCAAATGGCTCGGCCCCCAAGGGGGCCTCGCAATCCGCCCGGCCCGCCTGGGGCGGGGCCGGGCAACCGGCTCGCCTGGGGCTCGCAACCGGCTCGCCTGTGCGCGCGGCACCCGAAACGGCTGCACTCCGCCCCTGTCCGCGGGGCGCGTGCAGCCGTGGCAGGGACTATCCGCGACAGGGCTGCGCACGTCCCCCCGGGCACAGTCGTGTGCAGCCGAGCCGGTGATTATTCCGGTGAACCCTGCAACCGCGCCGGAGGGCGTGCAGCCGTGCAGCCGTGGCAAGCCCGCCCGCTCGTGAGGGCCGCTGGCCCGACGCCCACCCGCGGCGGCACCGCCGCCGCGGCTTGCGCGAGCATCGCGAGCGCCAATTGACCAGGCGCACCGCGCCACGTCCGATTGCGAGCCCCTCAGGGGCGAGCCGGTTGCGGCGCAGACGGCCACTTGCCCGCGCAGCGGGCCATTTGCGACGGCCCACAGGGCCGCCGCCACTTGCCGCGCAGACGGCCACTTGCCCGCGCAGCGGGCCATTTGCGACGGCCCGCAGGGCCGCCGCCATTTGCCGCGATAGACGGCCATTTGCCCGCGCAGCGGGCCATTTGCGAGCCGGCCCCGCCGGCTCGCCCTTCGCGCGCACGCACGCGAAACCTTCCCGCCCCTCCCGGGTACCACCGGTCGGCTCGCAGAGAACCGGAATTTGTTGTAAATTCAAGGGATATTCGGCCTCCGGCCGCTCCCCTACGACACCAGCCACTGGACTGACGAAACGGATGGATACTCCGGATACCCCGCGTACGCAGAGAGTGCTCCCGCGCCTGATCGAGGAGGAGATGCGGGAGTCCTTCCTGGACTACTCGATGAGCGTGATCGTGCAGCGGGCACTGCCGGACGTGCGCGACGGTCTGAAGCCGGTGCACCGGCGGATCCTGTACGCCATGAGCGACATCGGGCTGGGCCCGACGCGGCCGTACAAGAAGAGCGCGAACGTGGTGGGTGAGGTGCTGGGTAAGTACCACCCGCACGGCGACTCGGCGGTGTACGACGCCATGGTGCGGATGGTCCAGGACTTCAGCCTGCGCTATCCGCTGGTGGACGGGCAGGGCAACTTCGGGTCGATCGACGGCGACAACGCGGCGG
>JBKGZE010000360.1:0-3265 GCA_046545735.1 Gemmatimonadota bacterium
CACTCGACCCGCCTGCCTGTTCTGCCGATCTCTCCGCCGAAGACCCCGGCCCCTCCTTGATGCAGGCCGCAAAATGTCCGGGCGCCTTCTCCGCTAGCGGCGGGACGATGCGGGTGCAGTCCTCGTCCTTGTCCGGGTGGGGGCAGCGGGGGTGGAACGGGCATCCGGCGGGCGGGTCGATGGGGCTGGGTACGTCGCCGGGGAGAACGATCCGCTCGCGCGCGCGGCCCGGCTCGGGCACGGGCACGGCGGACAGGAGCGCGCGGGTATAGGGGTGTCGGGGGTGGCGGACCAGGGTGTCGGCATCGGCGAGCTCGACGATCCGGCCGAGGTACATGACGGCCACGCGGTCGCTCACGTGCTCGATGACGCTCAGGTCGTGGGCGATGAAGAGGTAGGCGAGGCCGAGCTCGTCCTGGAGCTCGTCGAGGAGGTTCACCACCTGGGCCTGGACTGAGACGTCGAGGGCGCTTACGGGCTCGTCGCAGACGATGAAGTCCGGCTCGACGGAGAGGGCGCGGGCGATCCCGATCCGCTGCCGCTGCCCGCCACTGAACTCGTGGGGGTACCGGTTCGCGTAGGCTGGCAGCAGCCCGACCCGGTCCAGCAGCTGCCGGACGCGGCGGTCGACGTCGGCGCCCGCGGCGAGGCGGTGGACCTTGAGCACCTCGCGGATCGTGTCGCCCACGGTCATCCGTGGGTTCAGCGACGCGAACGGGTCCTGGAAGATGATCTGGGCCCTGCGACGGAGCCGGCGGAGCGCGTCGCTGTCCATGGCCACCACGTCGTCGCCCCTGAACCGGATTTCACCATGGGTGGGCTCGATCAGGCGGAGCAGGGTGCGGCCGGTGGTGGACTTGCCGGACCCGGACTCGCCCACGAGCCCCAGCGTCTCGCCGGGATCGACCCAGAAGCTCACGCCGTCCACCGCCTTCACGTGGGCGGACACGCGGGAGAAGAAGCCGGAGCGGAGCGGGAAGTATTTCTTCAGCCCGCGCACCTCGACCAGTGCGTCCGGCGCGGCCACGTCGTCGGGCGTGCGGCCGCCCAGGTAATTCTCGCTCACCGGCCGCCTCCCTCCTGGTGCGGGCCGGCGGCCGCGGCGGCTCGCCCGAACCCGCCCCCCCGCGCCTCCACCTCCGCGCGCCGGTCGGGCTCCTCGATGAGCCAGCACCGGCCCGCCTGCTCGGGCCCGGCGGGGAGGAGCCCGGGCAGGGTGGCGCAGCGGTCCCAGGCGTAGGGGCAGCGGTCGCGGAAGCGGCAGCCGGCCGGCCAGCGGGTGGGCGGCGGTACGGTCCCGGGGATCACGGCCAGCTCGCCACCCCGCCGGTCGGGGCGGGGCACGGCGGCCAGCAGGCCCTGTGTGTACGGGTGGGCCGGGCGCCGGAAGATCTCGGTCACGGGCCCCTCCTCCACGACCTGGCCCGCGTACATGACCACCACGCGGTCACACACCTCGGCGACGACGCCCAGATCGTGGGTGATCAGCAGGACCGCCATCCCCATCTCCCGCCGCAGCTCGAGCAGCAGCTCCAGGATCTGGGCCTGGATGGTCACGTCGAGGGCCGTGGTGGGCTCGTCGGCGATCAGCAGGTCCGGCTCGTTGGCCAGCGCCATGGCGATCATCACCCGCTGCCGCATCCCGCCGCTCAGCTGGTGCGGGTACTCATCCACGCGCCGCGCCGGGACCGGGATCCCCACCAGCGTCAGCAGCTCGACCGCCCGCTCCCGCGCCGCCCGCTTATCCAGCCCACGGTGCAGCCGCAGCGATTCGGCGATCTGATCGCCCACGGGGTAGACCGGGTTCAGCGACGTCATCGGCTCCTGGAAGATCATGGCGATATCGTTGCCGCGGACCTTCCGCATCTCCCCCTCCGAGAGCGCCGTCAGCTCCCGGCCGTCGAACCGGATCCGGCTGCCCTCCTCGATCCGGCCGGGCTCGTCCACCAGACCCATGATCGAGAGCGATGTCACCGACTTCCCGCACCCGCTCTCGCCCACCACCCCCAGGACCTCGCCGCGGTCAACCTGGAAGGAGACGCCATCGACCGCTCTCGCGATCCCGTCCTCCGTGTGGAAGTACGTGCGCAGGTCCTGGACTTCGAGGAGTGCCATCGCGGTCAGCTCCGGAGTCGCGGATCGAGGGCGTCACGAAGGCCGTCCCCCACCAGGTTGAAGGCGAGCACCGTGGCGACGATCGCCAGACCCGGGAAGGTGGCGACCCACCAGGCCCCGATCAGGTTCTGCCGACCGTCGGCCACCAGCGTGCCCCAGCTCGGCGTGGGTGGCTGCACGCCCATGCCGAGGAAGCTCAGCCCCGCCTCCAGCACGATGGTGTTCCCGATCCCCAGCGTCGCGGCCACGATGACCGGCGCCAGCACGTTCGGGATCAGGTGCCGCAGGATGATCCGCGACCGGCCGAAGCCGAGCGCCCGGGCGGCCTGGACGAACTCCTGCTCCCGCAGGCTCAGCACCTCCCCCCGGACCAACCGCGCGGTCCCGGGCCACTGGGTGAGCCCGAGCACCAGGATGATCAGCGTCAGGCTCGGCTCGAAGAGGGCGATGATCATGATCAGCAGGACCAGCCGCGGGAACGCCATGACCATGTCGGTGAACCGCATGATCGCCGCGTCCGTCTTCCCGCCGATGTACCCGGCGACGGCGCCCAGCAGCGAGCCCAGCACGATGGCGATGGCGACGGCGATGAAGCCGATCGCCAGGCTGATCCGGGCGCCATAGATGATCCGGCTCAGCATGTCCCGCCCGAACTGGTCGGTCCCCATCCAGTGGCCCGGGCCAGGGGGGAGGTAGGCCATGGTGGTGAGGTCGCGGTGGGCGATGGGGTCGTGCGGCGCGACGAGCGGCGCCAGCACAGCGACCAGGTACAGCGCCACGACCGTGAAGAGCCCCACCAGCGCCAGCCGGTTTCGACGGAGGTGGCGCGCCGCGATGGCCCACTGCGAGTCGCCCGCCGACGCTTCGGGCGCGTCCGGCGCCTCCGCCGCAGCACAGAGGCGAGCGCCCCCATGCTCACCATCGCCGACATGACCTTCTCGCTCGCCGGCAAGCGGCTGTTCCAGGGCGCCTCCGCGCGGATCGCGGACGGCGCGCGGGTCGGCGTGGTGGGGCGGAACGGGGCCGGCAAGTTGACGCTGTTCCGGCTGGTCGACGGGACCTACGCGCCGGACGCCGGCGCGGTCGAGACGCGGCCGGGGGCGCGGATCGGCGGCGTGGCGCAGGAGGCGCCGGCCACGCGGGAGAGCCT
>JBKGZE010000361.1:0-3262 GCA_046545735.1 Gemmatimonadota bacterium
TCCTTCTACCAGGACTGGCGGGACGCCTTGCGACGCATGGATTTCGACCAGCTCGGGGTGGAGGGTCGGATCGACTGGGTACTGCTGGACACCGAGCTCGAGTACCTCCTCAGCGAGCTCGATCGCGAGGAGCGCCTGCTCCTGGAGATGCGGCCCCTGCTCCCGTTCGCGACTCCGATCCTCGAGCTGCACCGGGCGCGGCGCGCGCTGGAGCCGGTCGCGTCGCGGGAGACGGCGGAGACGCTCACGCGGCTGACAGGGGAGGTCGCCGCGGCGCGGGCGGACGTGGAGCGCGTGCTGGAGGGGGCGGACGCGCCGTCGCCGATCGTCGGGCTGCGGGCCGCGGACGCGGTGGCGTCGCTCCGCCGGACGCTGGACGCGTGGTACGGCTACCACACGGGGTACGACCCGCTCTTCACCTGGTGGGTCGCGGCGCCGCACCGGTCGCTGGCGGCGGCGCTCGAGGAGTACGAGAGCTTCCTGCGGCGGCGGGTGGTGGGCTACGCCGAAGGTGAGGAGCCGCCGGTGGTGGGCGACCCGATCGGCGCCGATGGGCTCGCCGCGGACCTGCGGCACGAGCTGATCCCGTACTCGCCGGCGGAGATGATCGAGATCGCCGAGCGGGAGTACGCGTGGTGCGAGGCCCGGATGGTCGAGGCCTCGCGGGAGCTCGGCTTCGGCGACGACTGGCTCGCGGCCGTGGAGCACGTGAAGACGCTGCACGTGGAGCCCGGAAAGCAGCCGGCTCTGATCCGGGAGCTGTACGAGCAGTCGATGGAGTTCCTGGAGGCGCGCGACCTGATCACCATCCCGCCGCTGGCGGAGGAAGTCTGGCGAATGGAGATGATGTCGCCGGAGCGGCAGAAGGTGTCGCCGTTCTTCCTCGGCGGTGAGGTCATCCTCGTGTCGTACCCGACCGACGCCATGGCGCACGAGGACAAGCTCATGAGCATGCGGGGGAACAACGAGCACTTCGCCCGCGCCGTCGTGCACCACGAGCTCATCCCCGGGCACCACCTCCAGGGTTTCATGAACGAGCGCTACAACCGCCACCGGCAGCTCTTCCGGACCCCGTTCTGGCACGAGGGCAACGCCCTCTACTGGGAGTTCCGGCTCTGGGACCTGGGCTTCCCGCGAGGGCCCGAGGACCAGATCGGTATGCTCTTCTGGCGGATGCACCGGGCCGCTCGGATCATCTTCAGCCTATCCTTCCACCTCGAACGGATGACGCCCGAGGAGGCCGTCGACTTCCTCGTGGAACGGGTGGGCCACGAGCGGGCCAACGCCGAGGCCGAGGTGCGCCGCTCGTTCAACGGGAGCTACCCGCCCCTGTACCAGGCCGCCTACATGTTCGGCGGGCTCCAGTTCCAGGCCCTGCACCGCGAGCTGGTGGAGGGTGGGGCCATGACCGAGCGGGAATTCCACGATGCCATCCTGCACGGCGGGCCCATGCCGGTGGAGCTGCTCCGGGCCAGGCTGCGCGGGGACCTGATCCCCGCCGACTTCCGGGCGGGCTGGCGCTTCTACGACTGAGCCACGGGCCCGCCCGGGTCGCCCGGCGTCGGAGGCCGCGACGCGCGAGCGGCGGCGAGCCATCCTATGTTGTGGTCATGACGCCCGAGCGATTCCGACGGCTCCAGCGGATCCTGGCCCGAAGGCAGCACGACCTGACGGTCCTGATGGATCGCGTGCACAAGCCCCACAACCTGGGGGCCGTAGTCCGAACATGCGACGCTGTGGGGATCGCCCGCGTCCACATCGTCCCCACCGAGGACTATTACGAGCGCGGCCGCACCGCCATGGGCGCTTCGCGGTATGTGCGCGTGTCCCGCCACCATTCGCTCGACGCCGCCATCGGACGGCTCCACGAGCGCGGGATCCGGGTCGTGGCCGCCCATCCCGGACCGGGCGCCGCCGACTTCCGCGCCCTGGACTACACCCGTCCCACCGCGCTGCTCCTCGGCACCGAGCTGGAGGGTCTCTCCACGGAGGCCATCGCCGCCGCGGACGCGCACGCCGCCGTCCCCATGTACGGCGCCGTGCGATCGCTCAACGTTTCCGTCGCCGCCGCCATCATCCTGTACGAGGCGGAGCGCCAGCGCGCCCGCGCCGGCTTCTACGACCGGGCGCTGCCCGACGACGAGGCCACGCGGCGCACCCTCTTCGAGTGGGCCTACCCCAGGATCGCCGCCCTCTGCCGCCGCCGCGGCGTGGCGTACCCCGGGCTGACCGCGCAGGGAGAGATCGCCGGCGAGGTGCCGCGCTGACGCGACCGCTCGCCGACAGGGCAGGGCGATGTCGCTAGTCGCGCTTCTCCTTCTTCCCCACGAACAGGTTCAGCACGGTGCTGACTATGCCGACCAGGAGCGCGCCGATCAGCGCGGGGAGGAAGCCGTCCACGGCGAAGCCGAGCCCCAGGGCCTGTGCCAGCCCGGCCGTGAGCCAGAGGAGGAACGCGTTCAGGATGAACACGAACAGCCCCAGCGTCAGAACCACGAGCGGGCAGGTCAGGAGCTTCAGGATCGGCCGGATGACCGCGTTGACGAAGCCGAAGACCAGGGCCACGCCCAGGAAGCCCAGCGCGTCGCCGTCGTAGCTGATCCCGGGGACGAGTGCTACGGCCACCCAGAGGGCGGCCGCGGTGGCGAGGAGTCGGAGAAGGAATCGCATTGGAATCGTATCGTCGTCTGTCACATGGCCGCTTCGTGTCGGTCGGACGCAGTGTAGCGTAGCGCGAGCGCACGACCCGATCAACGTCGAGTTCGACGCGTTGCTCGGCCTGCCGATCGCCAGCCGGGTCACCGCCGTCGCATTCGGGGCCGCGAGGCGAACCCCGGACAACGGAGCGTCAGCCTTCGGGCGGGGGCTCCTGGACCTCGGTCCGGACGAGGAGGGTGGCGATCACGGCCAGGGCGGCGCCGGTGGCGAAGGGGACGGTGTAGCCGAGTGCGACGAGGAAGCCGGCCATCAGCTGGCCGAGGGAGAGGCCGATCCCGAAGGCCATGGTGAGGACGGAGAGCTGGAGCCCCGACTGTCCTTTGCGGGCGAGGTCGCCGGCGAGGGCGAGTGCTGGGGAGAAGACCATGGCGCCGGCGAGGCCCTGTGCGAGGCGGGCGAAGAGCATCCCGAGTGAGGTGACGACGAGTCCCTGGGCCAGGGTGGTGGGGATGAGGAAGAGGCTGCCGGCGAGGATGAAGCCCTTGCGTCCCCAGCGGTCGGACAGCGTGCCTATGAGCGGCTGGGCGGCGGCGAGGGAGAGGAT
>JBKGZE010000362.1:0-3260 GCA_046545735.1 Gemmatimonadota bacterium
GCCACGGCCGGATCCCCCGGTACCGCAGCCGGAACGCGCCGCCCGCCGGGGCCGTGTCGCTGCCGTAGGCCGCCTGGGGCTGCCACGACAGGCGCCCGATGGGGTCCGTCCCGCCCACGGCCAACCCGCCGCCGTAGCCGTCCTGCGCCAGGTGCACCATGGGCAGCACGATGCGGAACCGCGGGCCGAGGCCATACGGTCGGGGCTCGCCGAGCGAGGCGACCGGGAAGGTGTCAACCGCCCCGAGGGGCACGGTGGCGGCGGGCGAGAGCCGGGGCTCGGTCATCACGATGGGTGTCGCGGGCCGGCGGTCGCGGGCGATCCGTCGCAGGTCCCAGCCCCGGCTGTGGAGCGAGAGGAAGAAGATGTCGGCCAGCGAGTCGGCGGCGGGCGCCCGGGCCGTGGTCGGCGCCACCGCCGCGCCCACCGCCCGGGTGACCGGGACCACCGCGCCGGTGGCCGGGTCCACGATCTCGATGTCGTGGATCCCGCCCCGGGTGCTGGTCACCAGCAGCCGGCCGTCATCGAGGAACTCGGCGTCGAAGCGTGCGGCGCCGTCGTCCGGGCCGAGGACGCGCTCGCCGAAGCCGTCGGCCTCCAGGGCCACCAGCCGCCACCCGTCCTCCGTCTGCACGCTCGCCACGATCGTCTCTCCGTCCGGGGAGACGCGCGGGTGGTAGTACGGCCGCAGCGGGTCGGTGTCGGTGAGGGGGACCAGGGCGCCGTCGTCCAGCTCGATGCGGACCAGATCGCACAGGCCGTGCAGGCAGCGCACGCCCACCGCCCAGCTCCCGTCGGGGGCCGGCGCGGCCTCGCGGATCGCGGCGCCCCGGGTGACCCGCCGCAGCTCGCCCGACTCCCACCGCCAGAGGAAGAGGTCGGGGCGGGCGCGGACGTTCTCCTCCAGGTCGCTCCGCACCACCAGGATCCCCTGGCCGTCCGGCATCCACGCGGGCGCGGAGTAGGCCCGGCCCAGCGCGGAGTACAGCGTGGCCAGCTTCTCCTGGGGACGGGGCCGGCGCCGCACCGGCTCCACGTCCTCCGGGTCCGCCGCGAAGATCTCCTCGTAGCGCTCCCGCGCCTCGGTGGTGAGCGTGTCGGGCGTGGTGCGCATGACCACGAGCCGCGACGGTCCGTCCCGGGAGGTCAGACGGACGGCCAGCCGCGCACCGTCGGGGGAGACGGCAGGGTCGCCCACGGTCCAGGTGAGGCGCTGGAACAGCTCGCCGTCCACCACCCCGCCCGCGGCCTCCACCGCGCCCCGCACGGCCAGCGCCCGCTCGGTCAGGTCGACGCTGAAGAGGCCGTAGAGCTCGCCGGGCGGCGCGCCGAAGACGCCGGTGAACGCCTCGTCGAACGAGCGCTTCTGCCGCGCCGTCAGACGACGCCAGACGTCGGCCAGCCGCTCGTCGTCCGCGCCCTCCCGCTCCAGCAGCCACTCCAGGTACGCGGAGCCGACGAGGTACGCCATGGAGCCGCCCAGGAACTCGTCGCTGCCGCTCACCTCCCCGTACGTCGGAATCTGCCCTTCCAGCGCCCAGGTCCGGAGGATCGCCGGGCGCCACACGCCGTGGGGGCGGCCGCTGCCCGTGAGGCGGCCCTCGATGAGCGTGGCGTACCCCTCCGTCGCCCAGCGCGGGGTGGTGAGCATCAGGCGCGAGACGGGGATCGGGATCAGTGATGTCAGGAACCGCTCGACCGGGTTCCGCGAGGGCCGCGTCAGGTGAGCGGCGTGGGCGAACTCATGGACCGCCAGGATCTCGCCCCACCCCCGGTTCTCCCCGATCACCGATCGGGGGTTCGGCGGCGTGGGCCACATGTACAGCAGCGGCCCCGGGTTCATGGACCCGTTGGACACGTTGCCCGGGTCGTCCACCAGAACCGTGACCCGGTCCTCGGGGGCGTACCCCACCAGCTCGGTCACCGCCGCGTGGACCGCCTCCATCCGGGCCGCCATGTGCAGCGCCCAGCCGGAGAGATCGTCCGGGTAGAGGAAGAGGAAGTGCTCGGTGTCCGCCCGCTTCCAGTCGCCCGGCGTATGGGCCGGTACCTGGGCGGCGGCGGCCGCCGGGAAGGCGAGAAAGAGGAGAACGGTCCCTGCCCGCGCGAATCGCTTCATCTGGCTCCATGGCCCCGGTTCGTCCCGTCCATCAGCTCACCCTCGCGCGAGCGCACCGTTGACCGCTCGCAGGAGCTCCACGCGCCCGAACGGCTTGGACAGGAAGCCGTCGGCCCCGGCCAGCTCCTCCCGGGACACCACGCCCCGCCCCGTGTAGCCGGACATCAGGAGCACCGGGAGCCCGGGCCGCTCCTGGCGCAGCTTCCGGAGGAGCGCGACCCCGCCCATCCGCGGCATGATCAGGTCGGAGATCACCACGTCCGGCGGCCCGTTCTCCCGGATCTGCCGGAGCGCGTCCTGCCCGTCTTGCGCCTCGCGCACGCGGTGCCCGGCCGATTCGAGGAACCGCCGCACGACCTGCCGCACGTGGACCTCGTCCTCGACCAGCAGGATGCTGGCGGGGGGTGTGGCGGCCGGCTCGGGCGACGTTCCGGCCCGGGGCGCTGCACGATCCGCTCGGGGGAGGAAGATGCGGGCGGTGGTCCCCGCGCCGGCTTCGCTCTCGATCTCCACATGCCCGCCGCTCTGCCGGACCGTGCCGTAGACCATGCTGAGCCCCAGTCCGGTACCCGACCCTGCCTGCTTGGTGGTGAAGAACGGCTCGAACGCCCGCTCGAGCACCTCGGGAGTCATTCCCTCGCCCGTATCGGTGACCGTCAGCAGCACGTGCTCGCCCGGCTCCAGCGCGCCGCTGTCGACTCGCTCGTCGTCGGCGTCCACCCGCACGCTGTGCACCGAGACGTGGATCGATCCCGGGTTCTGGCCCAAGGCGTCCCGCGCGTTCAGCACCAGGTTGGCCACGATCTGCTCGAGCTGGCCGGGGTCGGTCAGGGCCGTCCACCCGTCGCTGCCGGTGTCGATGGTCAGCTCGATGTGTTCGCCGATCACGCGGGCGAGCATGCGGCCCATCCGCTCGATCACCTCGGCCACCACCACCGGCTCCGGCTTCAGCACCTGCTGCCGACCGAACGCCAGCAGCTGGCGCGTGAGCGACGACGCGCGCTCCGCCGCCTGCCGGATGTCCTCCAGGTCCGCCAGAAGCTGCGGGTCCGTCACCCGCTCCATGATCAACCCGGTCGTCCCCCGGATCACTGTGATCACGTTGTTGAAATCGTGGGCGATCCCGCCGGCGAGCTGGCCG
>JBKGZE010000363.1:0-3246 GCA_046545735.1 Gemmatimonadota bacterium
CCCAGCCCGGTGGCGCCGGCGCGGAACGTCCCCGCCGGGATCGGGATTCCGGCTTGTCTCGCGATCCGATTCCGGATAGCGTGCAGCGGTAGCGAATCAGTGAGGGTCGAGCGCCGCGGATGCACCGCGGGAAGGACAGATGGAATGGCTGAGAAACCGGAACCGGACGACGCGAGCCGGATCGGCGATGTGCGCCGGGAGCGGGACGCCGCGCTGGACGCGCAGGAGCGGTTCGCCTTCCTGGCCCGCACGGGCAAGATGCTCGCGCGCTCGATCGACTACGAGCAGACGCTCAAGACGGTGGCGTCGCTGGCCCTGCCGTACCTGGGGGCCTGGTGCATCGTGGATGTGCTGGAAGACGGGGATCTGCGACGGCTCGCGGTGATCCATCCGAAACCGGGGAAGCAGGCGGCGGCCCGGAGGCTGTGCGAGCTCTATCCGGAGCGGACGGCGGAGGCGCTGGGGGTGTACCGGGTGCTGGAGAGCGGGGAGCCGGAGGTGGTGACCCGGATCGACTCGGAGCAGATCGACGCCATGGTGCTGGAGGAGGAGCAGCGGCGGCTCTTCGAGGAAGTGGGGATCGGCGGGTACATGACGGTGCCGCTGGCGGGCCGCGACCAGGTCCACGGCACCATGACGTTCGTGACACGTGAGAGCGGCCGGCGGATCGGCCACCCGGACCTGCTCATGGCCGAGGACCTGGCCTACCGTGCCGGCCTGGCCTTCGACAACGCGCGGCTCTACAAGCGGTCGGAAGAGGCGAACCGGGCCAAGGCCGACTTCCTGGCGGTCATCTCCCACGAGCTCCGCACGCCTCTCACCGCCATCCTCGGCTACGCGGACCTGCTCATCATGGGGGTGGATGGCCCGGTGAACGAGGAGCAGGAGGGTCGGCTGAAGCGGATCCATCACAGCGGCCGGCACATGGTCCAGCTCGTGGAGGAGCTGATCTCGTACGCGCAGGTGGAAGCGGGCGGCGAGGCGCGCCTCTCGGACGACGTGGACGTGAGGGAGGTACTGGAGCGAGCGCTGGACGCGGTCCGGGAAGAAGCGGAGCAGAAGGGGCTCGAGGTGGGCCTGGAGGTGCAGGGCGACGCGCGCGTGCGGACCGATCCGCGAATGCTCCGGCAGATCGTGGTCAACCTGCTGACGAACGCGGTGAAGTTCACCGAGGAGGGCCGGGTGACGGTGCGGACCCGCCGGGGCGAGGACAGCTTCGAGATCGACGTGGAGGACACGGGCCGGGGCATACCGGAGGCGGAACGGGAGAAGATCTTCGACCCGTTCTGGCAGGGGGAGGCGCCGAACACCCGCACGTACGGCGGGACGGGGATCGGGCTGAGCCTGACGCGGCGGCTGATCGCGGCGCTGGACGCAGTCCTCGAGCTCGACAGCACCTATGGCGTGGGGACCTGCTTCACGGTCCGACTCCCGCTTTCCCCCACGCCCTGAGAACGCAGCCGGAAAGGCGGGTCATTCCGGGAGGGCCGCGGCCCGGGGGCCCGGGTCCGCTTCTCCGGCGTAGAGCCCGCTGTACAGCGCCCGGTTCCGGGTCAGGATCTTCACGTAGCCGCGGGTCTCCGCGAACGGGATCCGCTCGGTGAAGAGCTCCTCGCGGCCGAACTCGGCAAACCCGCTCCAGCGTTCGACCCGGTGCGGCCCCGCGTTGTAGGCGGAGAAGACGGCGGGGAGGGAGCCGTCGTATTCGTCCATCTGCTGGGCCACGTAGCGGGTGCCGAGGTGGACGTTGATCTCGGGCTGGTAGAGGAGCTCCGCGTCCCACCGGTCGATCCCGGCCGCCTCGGCGAGGAGGCGACCGGTGGCGGGCATGACCTGCATGAGCCCGCGAGCCCCGGCCGGGGACGTGATGCGCCGCTCGAACATGGACTCCTGCCGGATCAGCGCGGCGGTGAGGAAGGGGTCCAGCCCCCGATCCCGGGACTCCTCGCTGACCAGGGTGCGGTAGGGGAAGGGGTAGAGGATCTGGAGGAGGCGCCGGTTGGGCGGCCCCGACCCTTGCAGCGTGATCCCGATGCGAATGGCGCCCTGGCTGTAGCCCCGGTCCGCCAGGGCCTCGGCGAGGGCGTAGCGGGTCGCGGGGTCACCGCCGACGGTGTCCACGAGCTGGTCGGCCAGCGCATCGGCGGCTTCGGCGAAGCCGGCGGTCCGCAGGAGGTCGAGCTCGCGCATCCAGCCGTCGACCCGGCGCCGCGCCTCGGGGCTGGCGGCGGGGCTCGCCTCCATGGGCAGCGGCCAGAACGGCTGGTCCAGCCGCCGGCTGGCCAGGAGGGCGTAGTAGGAGTCGCGGTCTCGCTCGAGGACCTGGCGGAACAGGGGGACGGCGCCGGCGGAATCGCCCGCCTCGGTCCGGGCGCGGGCGGCCCAGTAGGTGGCCTGCAGCGCCCGGTCGCCCCGCGGGTAGCGGCGGCGGTACTCGTCCCAGCGTCGGGCCGCCCGATCGTAGTCGCCTTCCTCGAACGCCATCCCCGCCAGGCGCATCATGGCCAGGCCCATCGTTCCGCTGCCGGGGTAGGCCCGTACCAGCTCCCGGTACAGCTCCCGGGCCCGCTCCGCTTCGCCCGCGTCGTGGAGCGTGCCGGCGGCCAGCAAGAGCGCGTTGGAGCCGGTCGCGGATCCGGCTCGATCCCGGGCGAGCCGCAGGTAGATCCGGACCGCTTCCTCCGTCCGCCCGCGGTGCGCCTCGGCCCGGGCCATGAGGAACCGCGCGGCCGTGCGGTCGGCGACGGGCTCGAGGGCTCGCACGGCCTGGCGGTAGCGTTCGGCGTAGAACAGCGCCGTCGCGTAGTCCAGCCGGACCTCGTCCCGCTGCCGCGCGCTCCCGACGTCGGCGTCCAGCCATTCCCGGAAGTGGGGCAGCGCCTCCTCGTGCAGCCCCTGGGCCGCCTGGACGCGGGCGAGCGCCAGGTGGTCCTCGGGGGTCGGCTGGCCGGCGCGCAGGAGCTCGGCGGAGCGGCGGCTGTGGGCGCCGCCGGGGTTGCGGTCGATGACGGTGCGAAAGGCGTCGCGGGCGGCCGCGGTGTCACCCATGGCCATCGCCAACCGGCCCGCCAGGAGGAGGAACTCGGAGCGGGTGGCGTCCGTACGGGCCCAGCCGCGGGCGTCGTTCGCCAGCGACCTGGCGCGCGCCAGGTCGCCGGCCTGGCGCGCGGCCTCGACCCGGGCGCGCCGCGCCCGCACGCCGAGCATGCCTTCATCGAAGCCCCCGACCAGCGCCCGCACCGCGGC
>JBKGZE010000364.1:0-3245 GCA_046545735.1 Gemmatimonadota bacterium
CAATCCGTCCCGCGACCCACCGGCGCCGCCGTGGCCGCGCCGGGACCAGCGTTCCGAGTCCCTGGCCTGGTACTTGTCCAGGACTCGCTGGAACGCGTCTTCGAGGTCGATCCCCTGTTCGTTGGCGAGCGCGACCAGGACGAAGAGCACGTCGCCGATCTCGGTGGCCAGGTCCGACTCTCCTTCCTCCGGCTTCCTGGGCTTGGGGCCGTAGCGGTGGTTCAGCTCGCGGGCGAGCTCGCCGACCTCCTCGGTCAGGCGGGCGAGGTTGGCGAGCGGGGGCCAGTAGCCCTCCTCGAAGCGGGAGATCCAGGCGTCGACCGCCGCCTGGGCGTCGGACAGGGTCAGGTCGGACGGCATCCCGGGTCCGGAGCGTGGTGACGGAGTGGGGCCGGTGCCGCGGTCCGGGGGCATCACCCGGCGGATACGGGCGACCCGGTCCGCGATTCCGACAGCACCTCCACGCACCGGTCGAGCTCGTCCTCCGTGTTGTAGAAGTGGGGCGAGATCCGGACGTATCCGGGCCGGGCGTCGACGATGATGCCGGCCCCGGCCAGGTGCGTCACGGCGGCGTGGGGATCCGTGGCGGCGACCATCACGATGGCGGATCGCGCGTCCGCATCGGAGGCGACGCGGAGCTCGAAGCCGGCGTCGCGGGCGGCGGCGATCAGGCGCTCGGTGAGCGACCGGTTCCGCTCGCGGATCGCGGGCACGCCGATCTCGTCGATGATCGACTGGCCGCCGAGGGCGGTGTGCACGGTGTGGAGCGCGGGGGTGCCGAGCTCGAAGCGGCGGGCGTCGTGCTTGAACGCGAAGCGCTCGATGTCGAAGTCGAACTGGTCCTCGGCGCCGAACCAGCCGGCGGTGGTGGGCTCGAGCTCGGGGATGAGCTCGGGGCGGACCCACATATAGGCCAGCCCCGGGCCGCCGAGCAGCCACTTGAGGGGCCCGGTGATCAGGATGTCGGCGCCGGTGGCGGGGGCGTGGAGCGGGACCTGGCCGGCGCCCTGGTACGCGTCCACCAGGAAGAGGGCGCCCGCGTCGTGCGCGATGCCGGCGAGGGCGGCGAGGTCCTGGATGGCGCCGGTCGTGAAGAAGACGTGGCTGGTCGCGAGCACGGCGGTTCGCTCGTCCACCGCGTCGGCCCAGCGCTGCGGGTCGATGGTGACGCCATCGTCGCTGGGGACCCGCACCACCTCCACGTCGGGCCGGGCCATCCACTGGTACGCGAGGGTGGGGAAGTCGAGCTCCGAGACCACCACGCGGTTCCGGCCCGCGCCGGCCCGGCCGCCGTAGTCGACGGCGGAGGCGAAGACGCCCAAAGCGGCGGAAACGGATGCGGCCAGGGCGATCTCGCCCTCCGCGCCGCCGAGCATGGCGGCCACGCGCCCGCGGATCTCGTCGAGCCGGCCCATCCAGGTCTCGTACCAGGCGGACGCCCCGTACTCGTGCCACTCGTTGCGGAAGGCCCGGAGCCGCTGCTCCGCGCGCCGGGAGAAGGCGCCGAGGGAGCAGGAGTTGAGATAGGTCGTCCGGGCCAGGATCGGGAATTCGGAACGCCAGTCGGTCCAGTGCATGGGGAGCGAACGTAGGAGCCCGCCAGGGCGCCGGGCAAGGGTGCGACGGTGCCGGGGAAGTTTTACCTTCCGCCTCCATGCTGATGCTCCTGGCCGTGTCTCCCTGGCTCCTGCTCCTGGCCGCGCTGCCCTTCCTCCTCTCCCGCCGGCCGCGGCTGCGGGAGTACGCGCCCGTGTCCGGGCGGGGGACGGGCGGGCTCCCGCGGGTCTCGATCATCGTGCCGACCCGCAATGACGCCGCGCGGATCGGTAGCTGCCTGGCCACCCTCCTGGACTCCGTCTATCCAGAGTTCGAAGTGGTCGTCGTGGACCACGCCAGCGAAGACGGGACGCGGGAGATCGTGGAGGCGCTGCGGGCCCGGGCGCACCGCCCGCTCCACCTGATCCGGGCCGGGCCCGTGCCGCCCGGCCGGCCCTGGCGGGCGTGGGCGTGCCTGCGGGGCTGCCGTGAGGCCACGGGCGAGCTGCTGCTGTTCACGGAGCCGGGGACGATGCACGACCCCGAGCTTCTGACCCGCGCCGTCTCGGCGCTACGGTCCGAGTCGGCGGACCTGCTCACGGTCAAGCCGCGCTGGACCATGCACGGGTTCTGGGAACGGCTCATCATGCCCCACATCTGGCTGGTGCTGCGGGCGCGGTTCCCGTCGGCGCGGCTGGTGAACCGCTCGAACAGCCCCCGCAACGTGGTGGGGCACCACCAGTTCCTGCTCTTCCGGAGAGAGGCCTACGATGCCGTGGGCGGCCACACGCAGATGGCGCTGGGCACCGTGGAGGACCTGGTCCTGCCGCAGGCCGTGGTGGCGGCGGGGCTGCGGCTGTTCGTGGTGGACGGCGACGCGTTCCTGGAGACGAGGATGCTCCGCGGCTTCGCGGACATCACGAGCGACTGGACCGGCGCCGTGCCGCCCGCTTCACGCTCCACCGTGGCGCCCTGGGCCGGCATCTTCGTCCCCTGGGCCGTGGCCGCCGCGCCGTTCGTCCTCTTCGTCCTGCCGCCCGCGGCGCTGCTGCTGGGGCTCGCCCTGCCCGGCCTGGAGGCGGCCACGCGCTGGGGACTGTGGACCACGGCGACGTCGCTGGTCTTCTGGCTCGTGGTCTACCGGGTCCACCGGATCCGGCCCGCCTACGCCGTGGCCTTCCCCGCCGGCGCTCTGGCCACCGCCGGGATCTTCGTCCGCAGCATCCTCCGCCAGGGGAGCGAGCCCGGGGCAGCCGCTACGGGGCGGTGACCGTCACCGGGACGGCCGCCTCGAAATCGCAGTGGTCCCCGTGGGGCACGCACACCAGCATGGTGGTCGTCCCCGCCCGCACTCCCGTCAGCTCGCCGGGGAACTCGATGAAGTCGTGCGCGCCGGTGCCGCCCGCCTCCGGCGTCCATCTCAGGATCTCGGTGTCGGAGATCGTGATGCGGAGCTCCAGCTCCTCCTCGTGGTCGGCGTCGTCAGCGGTCATCAGCTCTCCGTCGTGGCCGAGTGGGACGAAGAGGACGTCGTGAGTGGCGGTCACGAGCTCGAGGGGGGGCGGCGTGCCGTCGTCGAGGCTGTAGCGGTAGATCTCGGTGGCGCCCTCGAACAGTACGAACCCTTCGACATCGATATGGTCCTCCACCTCGAGCGGGTCGTCGCAGCCGCCGATGGCCAGGCCGATGGCCAGCGGCAGGAGGAGGTG
>JBKGZE010000365.1:0-3221 GCA_046545735.1 Gemmatimonadota bacterium
CCCCGGCCGTTGCGCGCCACCGGGTGATGGGAGCAGGTTGCCCCCGTCCACCGCACAGTCCAGAAGCCGCCGACAGGCACCGGAGGTACTCTCATGCCGTCCGCCATACAGCGCCTCTCCCGCTCCCGATCCGTCCTCCTGACGAGCCTCGGCCTCTCCGTGGTCCTGGCCGCCCCCGTCAGCGGGCAGCTCGGCACGGACCCGCTCCTGGCCGGCCCGGAGCTCCGTGAGATCGGCCCGGCGAACATGTCCGGCCGGATCGTGGATCTGGCCGTGGTCGAGCGGGACCCGATCGTCTTCTACGTGGGCACCGCCACCGCGGGGGTGTGGAAGACCACGAACAACGGCGTGACCTTCGAGCCGGTGTTCGAGGACGAGGGGACGCACTCGGTGGGCGCCATCGCCGTGCACCAGGCGGACACGGCCATCGTGTGGGTCGGGACCGGCGAGCGCGCGAACCGGCAGAGCAGCTCCTGGGGCGACGGCGTCTACCTCTCCGAGGACGGCGGCCGCACGTGGCGCAACGTGGGGCTCCGGGACTCTCACCACGTCGGCCGGATCGCGCTGCACCCCACCGACCCGGACATCGCCTACGTCGCCGCCATGGGGCACCTGTGGGGGCCCAACGAGGAGCGCGGGCTCTACCGCACCAGCGACCGGGGCGCCACCTGGGAGCGGGTCCTGCACGTGGACCGGAACACCGGCTTCGTGGACGTGAGCATCGACCCGGCGGACCCGGACATCCTCTACGCCGCCAGCTACCAGCGGCAGCGGAAGGCGTTCGGCTTCCACGGCGGCGGGCCGGGCAGCGGGCTCTGGAAGAGCACCGACGGCGGCGACAGCTGGCGGAAGCTGGGGCCGTCGTCCACCGCGCTGCCGGCGGAGGTGGCCGCGTGGCGGGACACGCCGGAGTCGGAGCGGCCCGGGCAGCCGCCCACCGTGCACGACGACGCGACCGGGCTCCCGCTGGGCGAGTGGGGACGGGTCGGGATCACCGTCCACCGGGCCGACCCCCGGGTGGTCTACGCGAGCGTCGAGCAGGGCTACCGCTACAATGCCTCCACGGCGTATACGGCGCGGCGGGCGGGGGTGTACCGCTCCACGGACCGGGGCGAGACGTGGGAGTGGATGAGCGACTGGAACCCGCGTCCGATGTACGCGAGCCAGCCGCTGGTCGACCCGAACGACCCCTGCCGCGTCTACATGATGAACGCGTACAGCGTCTCCACCGACTGCGGGAAGACGTTCCGAAGGGTACGTCAGTCGCTCCACGGCGACGACCGGATCTTCTGGGTGGACCCGGCCGACTCGCGGCACGTGATGAAGGGCGACGACGGCGGCCTCGGCATCTCCTACGACACCGGCGAGAGCTGGCTCTACGTGACGCACCTGCCCCTCAGCCAGTTCTACCGGGTGGCGGTGGACAACGCCGTCCCCTTCCGGATCTATGGCGGGCTCCAGGACAACGGGAGCTGGGTCGGGCCCAGCGCCACGTACCGGCGCGAGGGGATCCTGAACGAGGACTGGACCCGGATCGGCGGCGGCGACGGCTTCCTGGCCCTCCCGGACACCACCGACGATGACGTCTTCTATGCCGAGTCCCAGTACCTTGGGCTCACTCGCCTGCGGCGGAGCACCCTCGAGCGGCGCGACATCCGCCCCGGCGACCCGTACGGCGCCATCGGCGCCCGCCGCAACTTCGACTGGTTCTTCGATGACCAGCCGGTGGACTCGCTGTCCAACGCCATGGAGCCCGCCAACTGGGACGGGCCGTACGTCATCTCGCCTCACGACCCGCGGGTGCTGTACGCCGGCACGCAGCGGCTGTGGAAGAGCACCGACCGGGGCGCCAGCTGGACCGACCTGGGCGACATGACCACCGGCGCCGACCGGCGCGAGCTCGAGATCATGGGCCAGGAGGTCGACGACTTCGTCCCCTCCATCGGCGACGGCGTCCCCTACTGGCCGACGCTCACCGCCATCGCCGAGTCGCCCCTCCGCCGCGGCCACATCTGGGTGGGCACCGACGACGGGCGCCTCCGCCTCTCGACCGACGACGGCCGCACCTTCACCGACCTGGCCGGGCGCCTCCCGGGGCTGCCCGAGGGCGCGTGGATCAGCGGGATCGAGCCGTCCCGGCACGACCCGGCCGTGGCCTACGTGGTGGCGAACCACTACCGCGACGACGATTTCGGCAACTACCTCTGGCGCACCGATGACGGCGGCCGCGCCTGGGTCCCCATCGCCGGCGGGCTCCCGGCGGAGCGGGTGCTCCGCACCGTCCGCGAGGACCCGCGCAACCCGGACGTGCTCTGGCTGGGCGCCGAGCTGGGGCTGTTCGTCTCCATGGACCGGGGCCGGAGCTGGGCCGAGCTCCGGAACGGTATGCCCACGGTGGCCGTGAACGACCTGGTCGTCCACCCCCGGGACAACGATCTCGTGGTGGGAACCCACAGCCGCGGGGTGTGGATCCTCGACAACGTCAACCCCTTCCAGGAGCTGGATGACCAGGTCCGCCGGGCCGACGCTCACCTGTTCACCATCGAGCCCGCCCACATGATCCGCTACGCCGCCGAGAAGGCACACACCGGCGACATGGTGTTCCGGGGCGAGAACCCGCCGGATGGCGCGATCATCGACTACTGGCTCGGCACGCTGGCCGACAGCGGCGCCGTGGCGATCACCGTCCACGACGCCGCCGGCCGCCAGATCGCCGCGGTGGACGCGCCCGGGACCGAGCCCGGGCTGAATCGCGCGGTCTGGGACCTGCGAGAAGCGGACCTGCCGGGCCGTCCCCGCGCCGGCCGGTCGGGCGGCGGACTGCCCGGGCCGTACGTCGCGCCCGGCACCTATACGGTCCGCCTCTCGGTGGAGGGGGCCGCGAGCGCCGCCGTGACCGAGCGGGCCGTGGTGGTCCGGGAGGATCCACGACTCGACATCCCCGCGGCCGAGCGCCAGGCCTGGGCCGACGCGCTGCACGAGATCGCCGGCGTCTACCGGGAGGCCGTGGCCCAGCTGGAGCGCCTGCAGCCCGCCCTCGAGCGGGCCCGCGACGGCGGCCCGGCCGCCCAGGACGCCGCCCTCGAGGCGGTCGCCGCGGACGTGGGCGAGCTCTACAGCCGGGTCCGCGGCGTCTACTTCGAGGTGAGCGGCTGGACGGGTCCCATGACGGCCGACCAGCGCTCGCGGCTGGAGTTCTGCCGCCGCAAGCTGGCGGAGAC